>JAJPHS010000041.1 GCA_021325175.1 Terriglobia bacterium | reverse complement strand
TTAAGAAGCCGTGGAATGGAAGAGAGCGCAGAGCCGATGGCGGCGCGTCGTTTGAATCTGAGTTAACCCTTCCGTGATGCGATCTTCTTAACGACTGGCCGGGCTGGCGGTACAGCCGGGTGTATGGCAGCCGAAGCTGCATGAAGAGGCAGGCTCCGCCCGACGGCCAGAGATTCATCCGAGCCGCTTCTTTATCACCGCGCGCCTCCTGAGCGTCAGGCCCCCGCTGAGGGAGGGTGATATGAGCAAGGAACTGGTGATCTCGTCCAACCGGCACGAGACGCGCGTGGCGCTGATCGAGGACGATCAGCTCGTCGAAGTTTATTTCCAGCGCGCCAATGAGTATTCGCTCGCCGGCAGCATCCACAAAGGACGCGTCACGCGGGTGCTGCCGGGCATGCAATCGGCATTTGTCGATCTGGGTCTGGAGCGCGACACGTTTCTCTACGTTTCGGACTTTCTGGAAGAGCATGAGGACATCGACCGGGTAACCGGCGAAGAGCGCCCGCCGCGCGAACGCGAACGGCGTCCCCCGCCGCCGGCGCAGGGGGCCGAACCGGTCCAGGCGCCGCCGGGGGAAGCGCCGCCGCAGGCATCCGAACGTCCGGAGCAGGGGCGTGATGATCGCGGCGATCGCCGCGGCCGGCGCTCGCGCCGCCGAAGAAATCGCGGGCGCGGATTCCCGGAATCAAAATATGCCCCGGAAGGCGCGCCCTCCGATGTTCAAACCCCGGCTGCGGACGTCGAAACGGAACCGCAAGCCGAGCCGGCCGGGGAGGAGTCGGTTCCTTTGATTCTGCCGGGCGAATCGCTTGCCAAGTATCAGGGCGCCGCAAGGCCGCAGCCGGAAACCGCGCCGCAATCGCTAGCCGTGAACGGCACGGCGGAGCAAGCCGAGATCGCTGCCGAGGACGCCGAGGAAACGGTCGAGACCGAGTTCGACGAGCCGCTGCACTATCCGCCGGAGAATGCTTTACCCGACGCTCCGGCGCATGAGGCGCGCGAGGTGGTGCTCGGCGAGGGTCCGGCGCCCGCGGCGGAGGAAGCCGAGCACATCGAAGAAGCGGAAATGGAAATTGCGCCCGCCGTCGCGCCACTGCTCGATGAGGAAGAGGACCGCGATATTCAGGAAATGATCCTTAGCCATACCGAAGGGGCGGAAGAGCTGGTTGAGGAAACCGAGGAATCGGGCGCGGACCGGCCGGCCGAAGCGGAGCCGGAAAGCGGCGCCGCCGAAGTGCGCGAGCGCGGCGGGCGCTATCCGCATCGGGTTTCGCGAAGAATGCGGCGGCGGATGCGCGGCGGGGAAGGCGGCCGCGAACACACCCGCGAGCCGCGTCCGGCCACCGAGCGCACGGTGACGCGGCCACAGGGCCAGCAAATTTCCATCTCCGACATGCTCAAGGAAGGGCAGGAGATCATCGTTCAGGTCGCCAAGGAGCCGCTGGGGCAGAAAGGGGCGCGAATCACCTCACACATCGCGCTGCCCGGACGCTATGTCGTCTACATGCCGACGCTCGAGCACATGGGCGTCTCGCGAAAAATTTCCAGCGACGAAGAACGCCTTCGCCTGAAGCGCATTTTGCAGGCGCGCCGTCCCGGTCCCGCCGGCGGGTTTATCACGCGCACCGCGGCCGAAGGCCGCAGTGAGGAAGAGATCGCCGCCGATATGGCGTTTCTCTACAACCTCTGGCAGGATATCAAGGCGAAAGCCGAAAGAAAACCGGCGCCGGTGCTGCTGCATCATGATCTCGATATTGTGCAGCGCATTCTGCGCGATCAGCTCGCCGACAGCTTCAAAGCCATCTGGATCGACAACGAAGACACCTACGAAAGCGTGCTGCGCTTTGTCGAGCGCTTCCAGCCGGCGCTGGTCGGCAAAGTGAAGCTGTACACGCGCGACGCCCCGATCTTTGACGCCTTCAACGTCACGGCCGAGCTTGAAAAGGCGCTGCGTCCCAAGGTCTGGCTGAAGTCGGGCGGCTTTATTGTCATCAATCAGACCGAGGCGCTGGTGGCGATCGACGTCAACACCGGCAAGTACGTCGGCAAGACCAATCGCCTGGAAGACACGATCGTCAAAACCAACATGGAGGCGATCAAGGAGATCGTGCGGCAGATGCGGCTGCGCGACCTGGGCGGCATCATCGTGATCGATTTCATCGACATGGATGAGCGCAAGAACCGGCAGAAGGTCATGCAGGCGCTGGAAGAAGCCATGCGCGCCGACCGGGCGCCATACAAGATCCTTCAGTTTAACGATTTCGGCCTGGTGGCGATCACGCGCAAGCGCGTCAAGCAGTCGCTCGAACGGACGCTGTGCTCGCCATGCCCGTACTGCGACGGCGCCGGATACATCAAGAGCGTCCAGACCGTGGTGAGCGAGATTCTCACCGAAGCCCGCAAAGTCGCCGGGAGCATCGAAGGAAAGGACGTGATGCTGCGCGTTCATCCGGATGTGGCGAAAGTCCTAAAATCGCATCAGAACAAGTACCTGGAGGAGCTCGAAGAGGTGCTGCGGCGTCCGGTGCTGGTGAAGAGCGATCCGCTGCTGCATCACGAGAAATTCGACCTGGCGTAATCGGAAACCATGCCGTAGGCCGCCGGATCTTGAGTTATTCTGAAACTTGGACCCCCACCGCGCCGAGCGTGTCTCGGAAAGCATACGCGAAGAGCTCGAGGAGCTCATCGGATACGAAATGTCGGATCCGCGCGTCGGATCGGCGACCGTAAGCGAGGTTCATCTTTCGCCGGATTTTCGCCACGCGCACGTGCAACTGGTTCTGCGCGGATCTAGCCAGGAGCAGAGCGCGACACTGGATGCCATCAATCACGCCAAACAATTCCTGCGGCGGCAGTTAGCGGAGCGATTGCAGCTCTTCCGCACGCCGGATCTGCACTTTGAGGCGGCGCTTCCCACCGCTCTTGGCGAGCGCGTCCCGCAAATCCTGAAACGAATCCGCCGCGGGCGGCCCCGGGACGGGGAAGGGAACGAAAAAAAGACGATTTCCTGAAACGTGATGTGCTAACTTTGTTCTTGGGGCGACACTTACCCGTCTTGCAATGTCGGCCTGAGGAGAAGAATGTCTCTCGCGTCTTCTCTAAAAAGACCTAACATACCGGGAGTAACAGGATGCGCGTTGCGACAATGAACAGCCGCTTTCTCGACGCCTGCCGACGCCGGCCGACCGATGTTCGTCCGGTCTGGTTCATGCGGCAGGCGGGGCGCTATATGAAGCAATACCGGGAGATTCGCGCCAGGCACACGATTCTCGAAATCTGCAAACGCCCCGATCTGGCGGCCCAGGTCACGCTACAGCCGGTGGAAATTCTCGACGTCGACGCGGCCATCATCTTCGCCGATCTGCTGCTGCCGGTCGAGCCGATGGGATTGAAACTGAAGTTCGTTGCCGGCGAAGGCCCGGTGATCAGCAACCCGGTCCGCAACTCGAGCGATGTCGATAGCCTGTCGATCTCCAATACCGACGACCTCGGTTATGTCGGCGAGGCGATCCAGCTCGTGGTGAAGGCTCTGGCCGGGCGCGTGCCCGTCATCGGTTTCGTGGGCGCGCCGTTCACCATGGCGAGCTATATGATCGAGGGCGGGGCGTCGCGTCACTTTCTTCGCACCAAGCAGATGATGTATCGCGATGAGACGCTGTGGCGGCGGCTGATGGGCAAGCTGGTGGACGTGCTGGGCTCCTTCGGCGTGTTGCAGGTGGCCGCGGGCGCGCGGATCATCCAGGTTTTCGATAGCTGGGTGGGCGCGCTCGGCCCCGACGATTATGTGCGCTTCGTTGCGCCGTACAGCCGCGCGCTGATCGAGCGAATTCGCGCGGCGGGCGTTCCCGTGATCCATTTCGGCACCGGCGCGGCGGGTTTCTTCCGCGAGCTGCACGCCGCCGGCGGGGACGTGATGGGAGTGGACTGGCGGATCAATATCGATCAGGCCTGGATGGATATCAGCTATCGCAGCGCGGTGCAGGGCAATCTGGATCCCGCCGTGCTTTTCGCGCCGCTGCCGGAGCTTCGCCTGCGCGTTCACGAACTGTTGAAGCGCACCGGATCGCGGCCCGGCCACATTTTCAATCTGGGCCACGGAATCCTGCCGGAAACGCCGGTGGAGAACGTGAAGGCGTGCGTCGAAATCGTCCGCGAATTCAAACCCTGACCGCCGTTTTTCATTGAGGTTTTTGTGACTGGCTCGAAGCGCGTCGTGATCGTTGGCGGCGGCATTTCCGGTCTTACCGCGGCCTACGATCTGAAGCGCGCCGGGATCGAGTGCGTCGTTTTTGAAAAACGCCCGCGGCTGGGCGGCGTCATCGAGACGCGACACTGGGAAGATTGCACCTTCGATAACGGTCCGGACAGTTTCATCTCGCAAAAGCCCGAAGCGCTCGCGCTGATCAAGGAACTGGGGCTCGGCGAGGACGTGATCGGCTCGAACGACGCGCTGCGAACGACTTACATCCTGAAAAAGGGACGGCTCATCGCGCTGCCGGACGGCATGATGATGATGGTGCCGTCGAAAATCATGCCGGTGCTGAGATCGCCGCTGCTGAGTTGGGCGGCGAAGATCCGGATGGGGGCCGAGTTGCTCCGCCGGCCGGGGCCATCGACGGACCGCAGCGTGGCCGATTTCGTGCGCGATCACTTCGGCCAGGAGGCGCTCGACTATCTGGCCGAGCCGCTGCTTTCCGGCGTTTACGGCGGCGACCCTGCCCGGATGAGCGTCGCGAGCGTTCTGCCGCGATTTTTGGAGATGGAAGCGAGGCGCGGCAGCCTGGTTAGAGCCGTCCTGAGCGCGAAACGCCCGCCGGCGGGCGGCCCGCTCTTCCGCACGCTGAAGGGTGGATTGAGCGAGATGGTCGAGGCGCTCTCGCGAGGCATCGACGTCCGCCACGAGGAGGTGCAGACGATCGAAACAGGTTTTCGCGTTCGCGCGGGCGGCGGATGGATCGAAGCCGGTCACGTGATTCTGGCCGGTCCGGCGTGGTCGGCGGGGGCGCTGCTCGGCGAAATCGATCCGGAACTGGCGCGGCTTCTGAAGGAAATTCCGTACAGCTCGTCGTTAACGCTGACCCTGGTTTATCGCGAATCCGAATTTGACGGAATGCGCGCCGGATTTGGTTTTCTGGCGCCCAAACGCGAACGTCAACGGCTGGGCGCGGCGACGTTTGTCAGTACGAAATTTCCGTTTCGCGCGCCCGCCGATCGAATCCTGCTGCGCTGCTTTTTCGGAGGCGTGAATGACGAGGCGATGCTCCAGGAGTCCGATGAAGCGATTCTGGGAATCGCGCGCGGCGAGCTGAAACGCATCCTCGGCGTCACCGCGCGGCCCCTTCATCAGGCGATTTCGCGCTGGCCGCAAGCGATGGCGCAGTACACGCTGGGCCACATCGAGCGGTCGGCGGAGATCAAGCGGCGATCCGCGGCGATCCGCGGGCTGCATCTTGCCGGGAACGCTTACGAAGGCATCGGCATCCCCGATTGCATCCGCATCGCCCGCGCGGCGGCAAAAGCCATCATTTCGGAAAGCGGGATCTGATCCCCGCCGCGGAACCGGCATTTAAAAACACCTGTCGCGCGCGGCGGGCTTGTTAAAATTAAAATTCCCATGGAGAGTCAGCCGACCCTGGATAAAGTATATGAGCCGCGGCGCTTCGAGCCGTATTGGGCCAACTGGTGGGTGGAAACAAATCTGTTTCACGCCGAAGCCCGTCCCGGCGAGCCTTATTTCTCGCTGGTGATCCCGCCGCCGAACGTCACCGGCGCTCTGCACATCGGCCATATGTTCGAGCATTCCATCATCGACGCGCAGGTCCGGTGGCGGAGAATGCTCGGCGTAAACACGCTTTGGCTGCCGGGCACCGATCATGCCGGAATCTCCACGCAGATCATGGTGGAGCGGCAGCTCAAGGAGGAAGGTCTCACGCGCCAGGACCTCGGCCGCGAAAAGTTCGAGGCTCGCGTGTGGCAGTGGAAGGAGCAGTACGGCGGCCGGATTCTCGAGCAGATGAAGCGCGCCGGCGTGAGCGTCGACTGGACGCGTCTTCGATTCACGCTCGATCCCGGCCTTTCGCGCGCGGTTCGCGAAGCGTTCGTGCGGCTGTACGAAAAAGGGCTGATCTATCGCGGCGAGTACATGGTGAACTGGTGTCCTCGCTGCCAGACCGCGCTTTCCGATTTGGAGGCGATCCCCGAAGAAAGCGATGGATTTTTGTGGCACATCCGCTATCCGGTGATCGGAGGCGGGACGAGTTTAACGGTCGCGACGACGCGGCCGGAGACCATGTTGGGCGATACGGCGGTCGCGATCAATCCGAAAGATCCGCGCGCGCCGGAGCTTGCGGGCCGCAAGGCGGCGCTGCCGCTGGCCGGTCGCGCGATTCCCATCGTGCTCGATGAGATGGCCGAATTGGGCTTCGGCTCGGGCGCGGTGAAAATCACGCCGGCGCACGATCCCAACGATTTTGAAGCGGGAAAACGCCACAATCTTGCCGCGATCCAGGTGATCGATGAAACCGGCCGGATGACCGCCCAGGCCGGAGCGTTCGCCGGCCTGGACCGCTTTGAAGCGCGCAAGCGCGTTGTGGAGGAACTCGACCGGCTCGGCCTGCTTGAAAAAATCGAGCCGTATAAAGTGAATCCGCGAAAATGCCAGCGCTGCAAGACCATCGTCGAGCCGCTGGTCTCCATGCAATGGTGGGCGCGGATGAAGCCGCTGGCTGAACCGGCGATCCGCGCGGTGGAGGATGGGCGCATCAGTTTCGTCCCCGCCAATTGGGCCAAGACATATTTCGAATGGATGCACAACATCCGCGACTGGTGCATTTCGCGCCAGCTCTGTTGGGGGCATCGCGTGCCGGCGTGGCATTGTCCGGACAAACATGTGACGGTCGCGCGCGAAACGCCGGCGCGCTGCGGCGAGTGCGGCTCGACGGAGCTTGCGCAGGATAGCGACGTGCTCGATACCTGGTTCAGCTCCGGGCTGTGGCCGTTTTCAACGCTCGGCTGGCCGGAAAATACGGTGGATCTGCGCGCGTTCTATCCGACGTCGCTGCTGGTGACCGGCTTCGACATTATTTTTTTCTGGGCCGCGCGAATGATCATGCTGGGAATGGAGATGACCGGCGAAGTGCCGTTCCGCCAGGTGCATATCCATGGTCTGGTGCGCGATGCAGAACGGCAAAAAATATCGAAAACCAAGGGTAACGTGATCGATCCTTTGGTGATCAATGAAAAATACGGAACCGATGCGGTTCGTTTCGCGCTGCTGGTGAGCGCCGCCCCCGGCGCCGATATCGCCTTGAGCGAGGAACGCATCGACGCCGAGCGCGCCTTCGCGAACAAGATTTGGAACGCGTCCCGGCTGCTGTTCACCAAGCCGCGCGAAGGCTTGGGCGAGCCGGCATCGATTTACGATCGCTGGATTCGCAGCCGCTTTAATGAATGCGCGCGGCTGTGCAACGCCGCCTTCGCCGAACACCGGTATCACGAAGCCGCCAACGCTCTTTATCACTTCTGGTGGGATGAATTCTGCGACTGGTATCTCGAATTTAAAAAATCCGAGGCCGATTGGAGCTTCGCTTACGCGGTATATGAGCAAGCGCTGCGCCTGCTGCATCCGGTGATGCCGTTCATCACCGAAGAGCTGTGGCAGCGGCTCAAAATGCCCGGAAAATCCATCGCGGTAGCGGCTTATCCGCAGTTTGATGAGGCGCTCGCCGATGCGCGGGCAGAGCTTGATCTTGAAATGCTCAAATCGCTGGTTGGCGGCATCCGCGCGCGCCGCGCCGAGGCGTCGCTTGATCCGAAGCAGATCCTGAACGTCGAAGTCACGGCCGCGGGAGAGCGCTACGGGCTGCTTGTTTCGCAAAAAGCGGCGATCGAGCGGATGGCGTCGGTTAAGCTGGACGTCCGCCAGGGCGATCCGGGGAAAGCGCAACAGGGCGCGTGGAATTATTTAGGACCGGACGGCGGCGGCGTAATTCCTTATTTCAGCGCGATGCTGAATATTCCGGTGAATCGCGATCGCCTGGAAAAAGAGAATATGCAGCTTGAGAAGCTTATCGCCGAAAAAGACCGCCAGCTTTCAAACGACGCGTTTCTGAAGCGCGCGCCGGAGCACGTCATCGCCAGCATGCGCCAGCAGCGCGCCGAATATCAGGCGAAGTTGAATCAGAACCGCGCGGCGCTCGGATAATGTTCGACATCTCGCATCCCGACGTCCGGCGCGCCATTCAGAATGCCTTGGACGAAGATATCGGCGGCGGCGATATTACGACGAACGCCTGCGTTCCGGCGTTGAAGGCGCGCGCGGAATTTGTCGCGCAGCAGGATTTGACGCTGGCCGGCGTCGAACTGCTGGCGCTCCTTTTTTCGGACGTTTCGCTGGCGCGTGCGAGCGGGGATCGGGTCGCGGCGGGGGAAAAAATTGCGGAGGCGCGGGGGGCGGCGCGCGATCTGCTGACGCGAGAACGGGTCGCATTGAATTTCTTGCAGCGGCTTTCCGGCATCGCGACGCTTGCCGCTAAGTTTGTCCTGGCCGTGGAGGGGACCGGCGTGCGCATTCTCGACACGCGGAAAACCACGCCCGGTTTGCGCGTGCTCGAAAAGATGGCGGCGGCGGCGGGTGGCGTGGTGAACCATCGCATGGGGCTCTACGAGGCGGTGCTGATCAAGAACAACCATATTCGTCTGGCGGGCGGCGTTCGCGCGGCGATCGAAGGGGCGCGAAGCCTGAACCGGCCGATCGAGATCGAGACGCGCACGCACGCCGAAATCGAAGAGGCGCTGGCGTGCGGAGCGGCTCGCCTGCTGCTGGATAATATGACACCGGAGCAGGCCGCCAACGAGATCGAATTCATCGGCCGCCGCGCGGAAACGGAAATTTCCGGCGGCGTGACGCTGGAAAACGTGCGGGCCTACGCCGAAGCCGGCCCGGATTTCATTTCAAGCGGGGCGATAACGCACTCGGCCGCCGCGGTCGATATCAATTGCGGGATTTACGCGTTCTAATGCCACCTACAGCCACCATTACAGCCACACCGGCGGAAAATAGCAGGAACGTCCCCGGCTCAGGCGCGGTCAGCGGTGTGTTGAACGTGATCGCGTAATTGGGATCGGTGGTTCCGTTCTCGGTCAAACCGATACAATACTGCCCGGGAGCGAGATTTCCGGCGCCAATTGTGCCGCTATAGCCGTCACCGGCATTCAGTGTTTGCGAGCCGATCGAATTACAGGACCCAGCGGCTCCGGCCGAGAACTGAAATGACGTTCCCGCCAGAGCATTCGTGATCGAGGCGCTTGCAGCGAAGGCTCCGCCGTTCCAGTAAAAGGAATAATAATCCTGGGCGTTATTGCCGGAGATGGTGCCATTCACCTGGCCGAGCGGCGTGGTCTCGGTCAGGACCACCGGCGCAACAATCGGGCCGCCCTGATTCGTAAGGCTGGTGGTCAGGATTGCGGAAAAACTCGCGGCGACGGTGATAGGCGGTTGCTGCCGGGCGAAAATGAGAGCGCCGCCGGTGGTGGGGAACGTGTTTTGTGTTCCTCCCCCATTTCCCAGGCCTCCCATCCCGGAGAAGCTGAGCGAAGCGGCCAAGTTGTAACCCTGTACCTCGGCGAGTGCAACCATAGTATCTTGAGTCGTGTCCAAAATCCCGGCGGCGTAGAGGCCGTCAAATGGAGTGTTCAAAGTGGACACGGCAGCCATGGTATCCGTGAACGCGGCCGCGCCCAATCCGGAAATCACCAGCGTTGCCGCGCCCGGGTTTGCCAGGCTGAAATTTTGAGTTGCCGGATTTAGGGATACAATTCCCGAAGTATCTCCGCTCAGAGCGACGGTGAGTCCGGCGCTGGTGAATGGCACGCCGTTCAAGGTCCCGCTGGCGGTCGTTTGAACAATATAGGTGATGGGGACTGCTCGTGCTGGAATTGTACCCAGCAAGCAAGCCGCCGCCAGCAGGCTTAGTCCTTCGAAGCGAATTCGCATCTTACCTCCGGTAGATCGTGAGTTCAATTTCCAGATTGTATACTTATCGCACACTCTGCACGGAAAATACAAGAGTCCTTATCATAATGGAAGTGCTCCGAGCAGCCGGGTGTTGCCAAGTTCCACATGCCGATTGATGTAAAGCGATTCCGGGACCGATTCGTCGAGTGGCACCGAAGCATCGGCTCGACCATGAGCCGCGCCGCGCAATTGGCGCGCGAAGGATGCGCTTCGGGCTCCGTTATAGGGGCCGATGAACAAACCGCCGGGATCGGACGCCACGGCCATAGCTGGCACTCCGAGAAAGAAGCAGGTCTATATGTTTCCATCATTCTGCGCCTTGCTTTGCAGCCGAAGGACCTGCCGGTGATCATGCTGATGCTCGGACTGGCGGCGCAAAAGGCGATCTCCGAGACGAGCGGTCTGGCTGCCGATCTGCGCTGGCCCAACGATGTTCTGATCGGTGAAAAAAAATGCGCCGGGATTCTCGCGCAGTTCGAGGGCGGCGCGGTCATTGCCGGCATCGGCGTAAACGTGGCCCACGCGCGCTTTCCCGCCGCCATCGCGCCGCTTGCAACCTCGTTGCGCATCGAGGGCGCGGAGGTGAAACGCGAAGATCTGCTGGAGGCGCTGCTGCGGTCGATCGACGAGCACGCGAACGTCCTCGTGAACAACGGCGGGGATGCGATTTTGCGCATGTTCGCCCGCGTTTCGAGTTACGCACGGGGTCGCCGCGTGCGCGTCGAGCAAAACGGCGCGGCGATTGAAGGAATCACTTGCGGATTGGATCGTTCCGGGTTCCTGGTGGTGCGCGAAGATAACGGAAAGGAGACGACGATACTCGCCGGCGGCGTTCGCCCGGCCTGACCTCTATGCTGCTGGCTTTGGATGCGGGAAACACGAACATCACCATCGGCGCCTTCGACGGCGCAAAGCTCACCGGCCGCTGGCGCCTGCGCACCATCCGGGAACAAACCGCCGACGAGTGGGGTATTCTGATGCGAAATTTGTTTTCGCTTTCCGCGCTGGATTTATCGGCGGTGAACGGCGTGATTATTTCAAGCGTGGTCCCCGCCGTCGATCAGCCGTTGACGGCGATGACGGAAAAATATTTCTCGCGGCAGCCGATGTTTGTAAACCACCGGACCGATCTCGGAATCAGGGTGTGCTACGACAATCCGCGCGAAGTCGGCGCCGACCGGCTGGTGAACAGCGTCGCCGCCTTCCGGAAATACGGCGGGCCGTGCGTTTCGGTGGACCTGGGCACCACCATCAATTTCGATATTGTTTCCGCGCACGGCGAATTCCTCGGCGGAATCATCGCGCCGGGAATCGGCATGTCGATCGGGGGACTGTTCGCGCGCACGGCGCGCCTGCCGATGGTCGATTTTCGCGAGCCCGAAAAGCTGATCGGCTCCAACACCGTCGGCAGCATCACCTCTGGGTTGTATTACGGCTTCATCGGGCTGATCGATGGAATCGTCGAGCGCGTCATCGCGCAGCTTGGACCTGAAACCAAAGCGATTGCCACCGGAGGGCAGGGATCGCTGATCGTGCGCGATTCACGCTTTGTGAAAATCTATGACGAGGACCTAACGCTCGAAGGATTGCGACTGATCTGGGAGAGAAACCGGAAGTAGACTGCCGCGTGGCCGAGAGTTATTTCAACTACTTCACCGAAATCGAAGAGCATTTTCAGCGGGCGCGCGGCACCGGACTGTTTCTTTTATCGCCGCTTGACTGGGCGCTGATCGAGGCTTGGAAAAATTCCGGAATCCCGCTCGAAGCGGTGTTGCGTGGCATTGATCAGGCGTTTGAGAAATGGCGCTCGCGCCCGGCTCGCGCGCGCGCGCAGATGGTCAATTCGCTGGCTTATTGCGCGCAGGCGATCGCCGCGGAAGCTCAGGCGATGGCCAATGCGGCTCCAGCGCCGCCGCGCAAGGAGATCAAAGCGCCGTTTCCGCTCGAAGACGTTCGCGCGTTTGTTTTGCGCAACGCGGCCGCGCTGAACCGCGCCGGTCAGCAGGATCTGGCCGCGGCTCTCGAATCGCTCGACCTCGATGTTCTGTATTCCGATCTGGAGCAGCTTGAGCAGCGGCTCACAGCGATCGAAGAGAAAATGATCGCGCGGCTCCGCGCTTCGGCGAGCGAGGAAGCGCTGTTTGAAGCGCGCCGCTCGCTCGATCGCGAATTGAAACCTTATCGCGGAAAAATGTCGGCGGAGCAACTCGCGCGCCTGGAAAAGCAATTCCTGGAGCGGCGCCTGCTCGAAGCGGCGGGACTGCCGCGGTTGAGTTTGTTTTATCTGTAATTTCGCCCTCCATGCTGCTATCATTGGACCCCATGAGAACCGCCGCGCTTGTATTGGCACTGCTGCTGGCCGGATGCGCGAAGAACGATCCGGCCTGGAACAAAATTGAAGCAATGATCCCGGCGCGCGACGGCGTGCGGCTGCACACGCTGATTTTTTCGCCGAAAAACGCTTCGGGAAAATTGCCGTTCCTGATCGAACGCTCGCCCTATGGATTCGACAACGGGCGCGCGGAGCGCACCCTGGCCACGCGATACAAGGAGCTCGCCCAAGAAGGCTTCATTTTCGTCCTTCAGGATATTCGCGGGCGCTACGGATCGGAAGGAGAGTTCGTCATGCAGCGCCCGGTGCGCGACCCATCCCAACCGAACTCGATCGACGAGGGAACCGATACCTACGACACCATCGACTGGCTCCTCAAGAATGTTCCGGAGAACAACGGCCGCGCCGGCCTGCTGGGAATTTCTTACGGCGGATGGCTCACCGCGATGGCGCTGATCGAGCCTCATCCCGCGCTCAAAGCCGCCAGCGAGCAGGCCTCGCCTGCCGATATGTTCCTGGGCGACGATTTTCACCACAACGGCGCGTTCCGGCTGAGCTACGGATTCGAATACGTGGCGCGCATGGAAACCGGCAAGACCCAGGCGTTTTTCGATTTTGATAAGTACGACACCTTCGACTGGTATCTTTCGCTTGGGCCGCTATCGGAGATCGACGCGCGCTATTTTCACGGCCAGAAACCAACGTGGAATAACTTCGTGAATCATCCCAATTACGATTCGTTCTGGCGCGGGCAGGCGGTGCAGTCCATTCTGACGAAAACCACGGTGCCGAATCTGAACGTCGCCGGATGGTGGGATCAGGAAGACTTTTGGGGGCCGATGAAGATCTATGAAACGCTCGAAAAAAACGACGCGGATCACAAAAATTACCTGGTGGTGGGGCCGTGGCGCCACGGCGGATGGGGAGCGGATGGAACGCACCTCGGGCCCATCGATTTTTCCGGCGACCAGTCCAAATATTTTCGCGAGAAGATCGAAGCGCCTTGGTTCGCCCATTGGTTAAAGGACAAAGGCGCGCTGCATCAGCCGGAGGCGATCGCGTTTGAGACCGGCCGCAACACGTGGGAGCAGTACCGCGCCTGGCCGCCCGTCGAACGCATTGACAAGCGCAAGCTGTATACCGCCGCTGGGGGCGCGCTTTCTTTTGATCCGCCGCGCGGCGACGGCTTCGACGCCTATCTTTCCGATCCGGCGCATCCGGTGCCTTACCGCCATCGGCCGATTCCGGCGACGTACTCTCCCAACTCCGGATGGCCGGAGTGGCTGGTGCAGGATCAGCGCTTCGTCGATCAGCGGCCGGATGTGGCAAGCTGGCGAACCGAGCCCCTCAAGGACGATGTGGTGATCGCGGGCGACGTGGTGGCGCATCTGTTTGCTTCGACCACCGGTTCCGACAGCGACTGGATCGTGAAGCTGATCGACGTTTATCCCGAAAATGATCCTAAGCTTCCGGGGTATGAATTAATGATCGACAATGAAGTGTTTCGCGCGCGCTTTCGCAACAGCTTCGAGAAGCCGGAACGCCTGGAGCCGAATCAGGTTTACGAATTTCCCATCGACATCCATTCCGCCAGCCACGCGTTTCTGCGCGGGCACCGCATCATGCTGCAAGTGCAGAGCACGTGGTTCCCGCTGATCGATCGCAATCCACAGACGTTCGTTGAAAATATTTATAAAGCGAAGGCGGATGATTATCAGCCGGCGACGCAGAAAATTTATCGTTCGGCGAAGTTTGCGACGTACGTCGAGCTGCCGGTCCAGAGATAGTTTCTTAACCCGCGGCAAACTTCATCCCATTTTCCGCGAACGGCGAAGGTTAAAGTCGCGCCGCCGCCATGCCGAAGAAGAAGTGTGACGCGCTCTCGCCCGCTCCGCGCCGCCCTGGCGGCCAGTGTAGCCGTCGCGATTTTTCTCTGGTGGCTGGCGGGGCGGCGATACCTGGCCAGCAACGATGAAGGCATTTTTCTCGAGGGCGCGCTTCGCATTCTGCGCGGGCAGGCTCCCTATCGCGATTTCTTCATCCTCATGGGGCCCGGGGCGTTTTGGCTGGAAGTGCTGGCGCTGAAGGCGTTCGGAGTTTCGCTCGCCGCCTCGCATATTGTGACCATCGCCGATCTGAGCGTCATCGCCGGATGCGTCTGCTTGCTTTTGGCGCGATGGACCAGCGCGGGCTGGGCGGTGTGGGTCGCGCTCGCCTCGATGTTGTTGCAAATTGCCGATCCGGCAATGGCGCAGGCGAATCATCGCCTCGATAGCGCCGCGTTCGCGATCGCCGCCGTCACGCTCCTCACCGCGACGCGAAAGAACGGATTCATCGCGGGCCTGCTCGCGGGCTTCGCGGCCTGGATTACGCCGAGCGTGGCGCTGGTCGCGATGGCGCTGCTCGCCTGGCTGTGCTTTGCTGAGCGCGGCCGCTTCATTCCGTTTCTTTCCGGATGCGTGGCCGTTTCGGCGTGCTGCGCCGCGGTGCTCGCCAGCCAGCGCGCGCTCGCGCCGATGCTCGATCAAATGCTTTGGACGGGAAGAAATTACGGCGGCGCGAATTTCATGCCGTATGGCAGCCGTCTGGGCGGCTACGCGGCGTTTTTTGAAGGCGCCTCCGGCGGGGATATTCCGTCGCGCATTCTCGTTCTGCTGGCGCTCTCGATGCCCGCGCTGCTTCCGCCCATCGTGCTGCTGTTGTGCCGCGCCGGCCGGGCGCGGGAAAATCGCGAGCTGGTTCCGGTCACGATCGGCGCCTTCGCCTTGCTCCTGGCGGCCTATCCGCGCTTCGATGTTCCGCATCTTACCTACGCGGCGCCTCTGTTCTACGTCATCGCGGGATTCCACTTGAGCCGGGGAAACGCGGCAGTACGCCTCGGGGTTTTTGGACTTGTCTGCGTGCTTGCGGCGATTCCGGCCGGCTTTGGGATTTTTCTTCGCATGCACATGGTCCCGGTCGATTCACGAGTGGGCCGGATCGTCGCCATGCCCGCCGATGCCGAGATGATTCGCGCAATCGAGCGGGACGTTCCTGAAGGCGCGCGCGTGTTCTGCTTCCCTTATCTGCCGATGTTTTATTTCCTTACGCTGGGCGAGAATCCGACGCGGTTTTCCTATCTTCAGCCCGGAATGATGGAGGAACGCGACGAGCAGCTCGCGCTGGCAGAGTTGCGGGCGCGGCCGCCGGATACGATCCTCTATCAAAATGTCACGCCGGAGATGATTCTGCGAATCTGGCCCAACTCGGATCCGCGCCGCCTGCGTCTCGAAAAGATCGAAGCCTTCCTGCGCTGCGGCTATCGCCCGATTTCGGCCATATCCTACAACGGCGTTCCCGTCCGGGTTCTGCGGCGCGCCCCGGATGAGAGCATCGGCCGCTAATAAGCAACCATAACCCCGCGGCGGCGCGCGAAATGTATCCTTTATGTATGCCTTTCTCCCGTTTGCTCACCGTTCGCCAGCACTTCCCGGATCGCGGCATCCACGATATTCCCGCGGCGATCTCGCGCGAGCTGGCCTCGTCCGGCATCATGGACCCCCTGCCGGCCGGCGCGCGCGTGGCCATTGGCGTTGGCAGCCGCGGCATCGCAAATCTGGCGATGATCGTGCGCAGCGTGGTGGAAAACTTCAAAGCGCGCGGATTCCGGCCATTCATTTTCCCCGCCATGGGCAGCCACGGCGCCGCGACCGCCGAGGGACAGGCCAGCGTGCTGGCGCATTACGGCATTCATGAGACGGGCGTCGGATGCCCGGTGATCAGCGCTCTGGACGTGGTCTCGCTCGGCAAGACCGAGGACGGCATCGAGGCTTTCATGGATCGCAACGCTTTCGAGGCGGGCGGCGTGTTTCTCATCGGCCGCGTGAAATGGCATACCGATTTCGCCGGAAAAATCGAGAGCGGCCTGTTCAAGATGATGGCCATCGGCCTCGGCAAATTCGCCGGCGCGCAGCGCTATCACACCTACGCCTATCGCCTGGGTCTGGAGCACGTGATCCGCAGCGTCGGCCGCCAGGTGCTCAAGAGCGGCAAAATCTTAGGCGGCCTGGCGATTCTCGAGGACGCCAATCATAAAACCGCGCAACTGACGGCGGTGCGGGTCGGCGAAATGGAGCAGAAGGAAGAAGAGCTGCTCGCGCTGGCCAAATCGTGGATGGGGCGGATTCCGATGCCGCTGAATATTCTCATCCTGGACGAAATCGGCAAGAATTTTTCCGGCGCGGGAATGGATACCAAGGTGGTCAATCGCAGCGTGATGGGCGACTACAATCCATGGGATACAGCGCCGGTGATCGATCGCATTTATCTTCGCGGGTTAAGCCAGCACAGCTACGGCAATGGCGTCGGCGTGGGCCTGGCGGATGTAATTCACGACCGCCTGCTGCGCGCCATCGATTGGACGCCGACCCAGATCAACTCGCTGACGGCCTCCACCCCGTCCGCGATTCGCACGCCGATTCATTTTCCAAGCGATCGCGAATGTCTGGAAAAAATCTGGCCCTGCTGCGGTCATTTGGAGCAACGGGACGTGACCATCGGCTGGATCGCGAATTCGCTGGAGCTGGGGCTGATGCGCCTGACCGAAAATTTACGGCCGCAGATCGAGGCCAATTCGAATCTGGAAATTCTCGGCGAGGCGGAAGAGTTTTCGTTCGACCAAGACGGCAATCTCGCGGGCATTCTGGAAAGCGCCGCCGTGGCGCATTGATTACAACCGCGCTTTTCCTTGAGCCAGCTCGAAAATCGCGAATCCGGCGGCGTTGCCGCCGATCACCACGCCCGCGATTTTCCCGCCGAAGGTCCACCAACTGCTCACCTCGATAATCGGGAAGATCGACAGGACCACGTAGAGCAGCGTCATTGCGAATCCGGAAGCCGCGGCAATCTTGACCCATGTCCCCGCGCCTCCGGCGAGCGGCAGCGCGAACATCACCAGGTATGGCAGCGCATAGTAAATCCCCGCCGCGTTTTCGAAAAGCTGCCAGGCTTCCTGGCTCGCCACGCCCAAAATTCCCGCGACGCCAAGCGCCGCCGTCATTCCGCCGACGAAAAAAATCGAATGCGCCGGCGTTTTAAATCGCGGATGGAGTCTGGTGAACCACTGGGGCAGCAACCGGTCCCAGGCCGCCACCATCGGCAGCCGCGCGGTCGCCGAGAAATTCACGCTGGTCTGCGCGATCCTCATTCCCAGCACCAGGAGAATCACCACGCTCGCGATTCGCGCGCCCAATCCAAAGGGCCGCGTGGCGATGGACAGGACCTGCGCAACGGGCGAGATCAAATCGATATTTCGATCGCCGACAAACCAGAGAACCGATCCCGTGCTCAGGATGAACAGCGCCGCGATCACCGGAGCGGCGATGATCACGCTGCGGCCGATGAGCTTCGCCGGGTCCTTGCACTCGCCGGCGAAGATGGCGACGTATTCGAATCCTCCCAGCGCGCCGAATCCGAGCTTGCCCAAAATATTCAGATTCAGCAGCGTCAACGCCGGAAGCGCGAACGAGAACGGACGCGCCTGGCCGTGCCCGCCGCGCAGCCAATCGAAGGCGGGCAGAATCACCATCGCCGAAAGCACCAGCACCATGGCCAATCCGCCGCCGCCGTGCAGCCATTTACCCGCGCCCAGTCCGATGGTCGAGATAACGGCAAGCGCGCCGAGGACAAGGCAGCTCGTGCCGGCGATGAACCATTTGTTTTCCACCATCCACGCCGCGCCCGGACCAATCGCATAGGCCAGATTGGTCGCCGTCTGTACGCCGATCGAGGACATCAGAATCATCGCGTAGATCCATAAATTCCACGCGACCAGAAAACCGGTCCGTTCGCCAAATCCGATCTTCGACCACTGATAAAGACCGCCTTCAAGCGGATACTTACGGCTGAGATGCACGACCACGATCGCCGAGGGAACATAAAATAGTCCCGCCGCCAGCAGCCAGAAGATCACATGCGAGGCGCCCAGCTTCGCCGCTGTGCCCACCCAGCTCAAGCCCATCACGAAGAGGATCTGCGTGAGGACGAGATTCCCCAGGCCGAGTTCCTTCTTAAGCTCGCGGCTGTGCGATTGGACGTCTTTGCGGGAAAATTGCATACGCAGCCGCGCGGAGCGCGTTGCCGGAGCGGTCCGGAAATGCTGACCGCCAGTTTACAATTAGAATAAAGATAATGTCCACACACGTAGGCCCGTCGCCGCGCCGCCGCTCCGCCGCCGTCAAGATCGGATCAGTTACGGTTGGCGGCAATCACCCCATCGTTGTGCAGTCCATGACCAATACCGACACCGCGGACGTGATGTCGACGGTGAATCAGGTGATGGCGCTCGCCAACGCCGGCTCGGAGCTGGTGCGCGTCACGGTCAACACGGAAGAGGCCGCGCGGGCCGTTCCGAAGATCGTCGAAACGGTGGAAAAATTCGGCGTTCGCGTGCCGATCATCGGCGATTTTCATTACAACGGGCACATTTTGCTCAAAAAATATCCGGAAATGGCGCACGCGCTGGCCAAGTACCGGATCAATCCCGGCAACGTGAATATCGGGAAAAAACACGACGATAATTTTCGCGTAATGATCGAGGCGGCGATCGAATATGACCGGCCGGTGCGCATCGGCGTGAATTGGGGATCGCTCGATCAGGCGCTGCTGACGCGCATGATGGATGAAAACAGCCGCCGTCCGGAGCCGGCCGACGCCAAGACCGTCACGCTGCGCGCGATCGTCGCCAGCGCGGTGGAATCGGCCAAAGCAGCGGAGCGTTACGGGCTGGCGCACGACAAAATTATCCTCAGCGCGAAGGTCAGCGGAGTGCAGGATCTGATCGCGGTGTACCGGATGCTGGCTCAGGAAGGCGACTGGGCTCTGCATCTGGGCCTAACGGAAGCGGGACTTGGATCGAAAGGCATCGTGGCCACCACCGCGGGCATCGGCGTGCTGCTTCAGGAAGGCATCGGCGATACGATTCGCGCTTCGCTGACGCCGCTGCCCAACGGTGATCGCACCGAGGAAGTGATCGTCTGCCAGCAGATTCTGCAAGCGCTCGAACTGCGCAGCTTCACCCCGCAGGTGACCGCCTGCCCCGGATGCGGGCGCACCACCAGCACGTTTTTCCAGGATATGGCCGATCAGATCCAGACCTATCTTCGCCAGCAGATGCCGATCTGGAAATCGCGCTACACAGGGGTCGAGGAGATGAAGGTCGCCGTGATGGGTTGCGTAGTGAACGGGCCCGGCGAATCCAAACACTCTAATATCGGAATCTCGCTGCCCGGAACGTTTGAAGAGCCGGTAGCACCCGTCTACGTCGACGGCAAATTGAAATGCACGCTCCGCGGCGACGCGATCGTCGCGGATTTTATTGCAATTCTGAACGACTACGTGGAACGGCGCTATGCCGCCAGCACCCTCGAACCCGTCCAGGCCTGAACCTTCATCTATGCTATTAGGCAGAGGAAAAAGTGGCGAAAATATTTGAAAAATCCGTTTCTCGCGTAAACTTTTCGGAAATACGCGCATCTATTTGTTAGCCTTCGGGTTATTCAAGAATTAGCATTGCGGCGGTAGCACGTGTAATAGAGGACAAAATTCTTTCGAGGAGCAATGGGGCGGATCCAATGAGGATTTGCGTATTGGGCGGTGACGGTTACTGCGGTTGGGCAACGGCGTTGTATCTTTCAAGGCGCGGGCATCGCGTTGCCATCGCCGACAATTTTTTGCGGCGGCAGTGGGATTTCGAGCTCGGCGTGCAGACGCTGACGCCGATCGCCCCGCTGGCCGAAAGATTGCGAGTCTGGCAGGAGTTAACCGGCGAAACCATCGATCTGTTCACCGGCGACGTTTGCGACTACGACTTTCTTTCCTCCATGATCGATGCGTTCCGGCCGGAGGCGGTGGTCCATTTTGCCGAACAGCGGGCCGCTCCGTATTCGATGATCGACCGCAAGCACGCCGTGTTCACGCAGGTGAACAACGTGGTTGGCACATTGAATCTCCTGTTTGCGATTAAGGAGATCGTGCCCGATTGCCACCTGGTGAAGCTGGGTACGATGGGCGAGTACGGCACGCCCAACATCGACATCGAGGAAGGTTATATCAAAATCGAGCACAATGGCCGCAGCGACGTTCTTCCGTTTCCGAAACAGCCGGGCTCGTTTTATCACCTTTCCAAGGTTCACGACAGCCACAACATCATGTTCGCCTGCAAGATCTGGAAGCTGCGCGCGACGGATCTGAATCAGGGCGTCGTCTATGGGACGGTGACGGATGAGACCAGCCTGGATGAAACACTGATCAATCGCTTCGATTATGACGACGTGTTCGGAACCGTGCTCAATCGCTTCTGCGTGCAGGCGGCGACGGAGCATCCGCTTACCGTCTACGGGCGCGGCGGCCAGACCCGCGGATTCCTCGATATTCGCGACACGGTGCGCTGCATCGAACTTGCGTGCCTGAATCCGGCCAACCCCGGCGAATGCCGGGTCTACAATCAATTCACCGAGCAGTTTTCGGTGATGGAACTGGCCCAAATGGTGCAGGCCGCCGCGCGGAAGCTCGGGCTGAACGTCGAGATCGATCACCTGCCCGCGCCGCGCGTTGAAGCCGAAGCGCATTATTACAACGCCAAGCATTCGAAACTGATCGAGCTCGGCTTGCGGCCGCATTATCTGAGCGATTCTCTGCTGGATTCGCTGATGAATATCGCCATCCGGTATAAGGACCGCATCGATATTTCCCTCTTTCTGCCGCAGGTGAACTGGCAAAACTCGCGCAATCAGCGCGCGCTTCCGCTGGCGACCGCGCAGCGGAAGACGCCGGTGGCGACGCCCGGCGGCGATTAAGCGATGCCGTGCGGGGCGGTTTTCCGCGCGCCAATCGGGTGATGATCCGGCGCGCCATTCTTTACTCTGGACAGGCGCCGCACGCTTCCGCTATGATTTTGTGGGGGTTTGTAGCTTTGCCCGGATTCGTGCGGTGGCGCCAGTGAAGCAGCAGGCGCCTGAAATAAAACATTTCTGGCCGCTTTTGATTGTTGTGGCGTTCGCGGCCGCTATTTATCTCGGCTGCATGGTCTCGCCGCCGCGGCTGATGGACGACGTCGACGCCGTGCAGGCGCAGATCGCCGTCAACATGATCCATACGGGCGATTGGGTGACGGCGCGGCTTGACGGAGTCGCCTACCTTGAAAAATCGCCGCTGATTTACTGGCTGATGGCTATCTCCTATAAGATTTTCGGCATTCACGATTGGGCCGCGCGCATTCCCGTGGCGCTCTCCTCGATCGCCCTTGCCTGGCTCACCGCGGCGTTCGGAATCTGGGCTTTCGGAGGCCGGGCTGGCTTTTACGCCGGCCTCTCCATGGCCACCTGCACCGGACTTTTTCTTTTCACCCGCATCCAGATTCCGGATGTGATGGTGGCGGCGTGCATGACCATCTCCATGTGGTCGTTTCTGCGGGCGATCGAGGAAGAGGAACGGCGTCCCCGATTATGGGCGGCGATTCTCGGGGCGAGCATCGGCGTCAGTCTTCTGCTCAAAAGCCTGATCGGTGCGGTTTTTCCGGTCGCCGCCGCGCTGGTTTATCTTTATTACACCGGGCAGATCGCCCGGCGAAAAATTTGGAAGCGGCTGCACGTTCCAAGCGGTGCCGCCATCGCGCTGGCCATCGCCGTCCCCTGGCACGTGCTGGCGACGCTGCGCAATCCGCCGTATTTCGACTTCTCGATGCGCAGCATTCCGGGCGAGTATCACGGTTTTCTCTGGTTTTATTTCATAAATGAGCAGGTGCTGCGCTTCCTGAACCTACGCTACCCCCGCGATTATAATACCGTGCCGCGGCTGTGGTTCTGGCTCCTGCATCTGATCTGGCTGTTTCCCTGGAGCGTCTATCTTCCCGCCGTCGCCAGGCTTTCCTTCCGTCCCATCGATCGCGCCGGGCGAACCCGCCTGCTGGCGCTGTGCTGGACCGGATTCATCCTCGTCTTTTTTACGTTCTCGACCACGCAGGAATATTATTCGATGCCGTGTTATCCGGCGCTCGCGCTGCTGGTTGGCTCCGCGATGGCGGCCGGGGGAGAGTGGATCCGGCGAGGCACGCGCGTTTTGTGCGTGATTCTCGCCTGCTGCGCGCTCGCGGCCGGCGGCCTGTGGTTCGCGGTGAGAAATATTCCCACCCCGGGCGATATCGCTTCCGCGCTCAGCCCGCATCCGGACGCCTACACGCTTTCGCTCGGACACATGGAGGATTTAACCGTCGCCTCGTTCGCCTATCTGCGCGGGCCGCTGCTGATGGCGGCGATCGCGTTCTTCGCCGGCGCGATTGGCACGATCCGCTTCACCGGCCGGCGGACGTTTCTCGCGATTGCGGCGATGGCCGTGCTGTTCTTTCAAGCCGCGCGCATGGCGCTGGTCGCTTTCGATCCCTACATGGGATCCTACGCGCTGGCCCAGGCGATCAACGATGGGCCTCCGGGAAAGCTGATCGTCGATCATCACTACTACGATTTTTCCAGCATTTTTTTTTATACCGGCAAGGATGCGCTGCTGCTGAACGGGCGCTATAACAATCTGGTTTACGGCTCCTATGCTCCCGGCGCGCCCGACGTGTTCATCGATGATCAGCAGTGGACGGCGCTGTGGCGCACGAAGGATCGTTACTACCTCGTTGCCGATTCCTCCACGCTTCCGCGTTTTCAAAAGCTGGTTGGCGAAGGCTGCCTGCACGTGGTGGCCGCGAGCGGCGGCAAGCTGCTTCTCACCAATCTGCCGCTCCGGGCCGGAGACATGAAAACGTGATCGTCTTTTTGGGTATCGCGGCGATTCCGTTCATTTATTACCTGATCGCGATTTATAGCTCGGCGCGTTTTTTCGCGCGGCCGGAGCAATCGCCGGACGGTGTCTTCACTCCGCCGGTGAGCAATCTCAAACCGATCCGCGGCCTTGATCCGGAAGCTTACGAAAATCTGAAAAGTTTCTGTGAGCAGGATTACCCGGATTACGAAATCGTGTTCTGCGTCGATCGCGAGGACGCGCAGGTTGTCGCGGTGATTGACAAGCTGAGACAGAATTTTCCGGAGCGCCGCATCCGCGTGCTGTACGGCTCGGGCCGGGTGGCGGCCAATGATAAATGCGCGCGACTTGCGCGCTTGGTCGCCGAAGCCGCGCATGAGCATCTGGTGATCAGCGACAGCGATGTTCGCGTCCGGCCCGATTACCTGCGTAGCGTCGTCGCGCCGCTGCGCGAGCCCGGCGTTGGCGCGGTGACGTGCCTTTATGTGCCCGCCGAAATCCGCACCTTTCCCGATCGTCTGCAAACCACGGGCATGATTTCGGATTTTTTCGTCAGCTCGGTGGTCGCCTGGCAGCTCGATGGCGTGAAGTTCGCCCTGGGCACCACCATCGCCACCACGCGCGCCCGCATCCGCGCTTTTGGCGGCTACGAACAGCTGGAGGATCGCCCGGCGGACGATCTGCTGGTGGGCCGCTTCATCGCCGAACAGGGCTGCGAAGTCGTCTTATCGCGCTACCTGATCGAGACAGTGCCCGATTACCATTCGCTCGGCGCGCTGCTCGATAAGCGGCTGCGCTGGATGGTGGTAATGCGCCATATGCGGCCGGCGGGGCACTTCGGGCTGCTGTTCACTCAGGGGTTGCCGTGGTCGATTGCCGCGTTCCTGGCGCATCCGACGGCAGCGGTTGCCGCCGTATTTTTCGGCGGTTATGCCTTGTGCCGCGTCGCGATGACCTGGCTTACCGGAATCCGCGGGCTGAAGCAGCCGCGCTTCTGGAAAGAGGTTCCCTTGATTCCCTTGTGGGATGCGATCGCGTTCGGCATCTGGGTCGCGAGTTTTTTCCGATCGACGATCCGCTGGCGCGGCGCAGATTATTTCATTCGCGGCGGCAAGCTGGTCCCGGTCCGGGCCGATTGAAGACCCGTGCCAGGTTCGGATCAGCCCATCCGCCGGGTCAGATCTGCTACGCGATCCGTTTTTTACGGCGCTGCCCACATCGTGCCGGGGGCGGCAGGCTGGAGCGGCCGCTGCTCTCGCCCAACCTGCGCGCCAGATTTTCCGCTCTTGGCATCGTTGCTGGAAATCGCTGCGCGATTCGCCGCGTCATCTCTCCGGAACCTCACCACCCGGCGGGCGCACGCCGTGCTCTTTCCAATCGAGCAACTCCGAAAATCCCCGGCGGATTTCGTTCGGCAAAATCGCGCAGTGACCATCGTGATTCACATACTGCTGGACGAATAAATCGTTGTCGCCGGCGTTTTCCGTCGTGGTTTGATACGAGTTGGGAATCCAGACCGGAACCAGCGGATCGTAACTGGTGTGAATCGCCAGCATCGGATTTACAATTCGGCCGGTCGGAGTGTAGTAGGTCTGAAGATAAGCCTGCGCCTTGGGATCGGCGGCGTAGCGCTTGATTTCTGCATTGGTTTTGGGATCGTCGAGTGTCCCGTTGTAGATGGTGTTGCGATTATCGAACGGATTGCCGCCCGCGCGTTCGTTTAATTCCTTGATCAGATAGACGAGAAATGCCGTTGTGCCCGCCAGATCCTTATTACTTTTGAGGTTGCCGTCGCGGAAATGGCGCAGCGACGCGGCCTTTTCCGGCGCCGAATCGAGCGCCTGCTCAATCCTGGCGATCAGTGCCTTATTGTTGACGTTATTCACGAATTCCTTGGGAATTTTCGTCGGTTCCGGCAAAATCCCGGGGAAGTAATAATTGAACAGGACGTAGCTGTCAAAGGCTCCGCGGGACATAAACCATTCCGGCGCGGCGAGCGGGCCGCACAACGGCAGAGCGGCGTCATAGGTGGTCGGATAGCGCTCCATGAGCATCATCGTCAGGAATCCGCCCATCGAATGGCCGGTGATGATGGTCCGCCGGGGCTTGCCGTATTTGTCGAGGAAATAGCGCCGCAGGCTTTCCGTATCGACTACGGCTTGCTCCACCGCCCATCCGCCCGCCGCGTAGCCGGATTGCGCAACGGCGTAACCTTCATCGGTGAAGACGGCGAGGAAAGGCGCGATCGGCTTGGCGTCATATCTCACCGGCTCGGCCGCATAACCATGGCAGTAGATGACCAGGCTGCCGTTCCAGTTTTCCGGAACATCGATGCGGAAGGCGGCGCCGTTAATCGATCCGATTTCTGTTTTGGGCGCGGCAGTAATTAGGGCGGACGCGAACGCGGCCACCATCGCGGCGCGGAGGGACATGCGGTGCATGTCGCAATGATAACTCAGGCGGCCCGGGGGCCGGGTTTCGTCCCGCGCAAAGCCACACCTCCGGCGCGGATGAAAATCCGCCCTCTCGCGCTACTCAATCAATCCCAATTTTCGCAGCGTATCGGCCGGTTCCGTGCCGCCATTTTCATCGAAATGCGACACCGGACCCGTTTCCCGTCCATTTTCGAGCGCAACGCCATAGGGAGGATCGCCGAAAGGAAAAATTTTCTTCAAGATCTCCAGATCGAGCGAGGTTTGCATCTTCAACCCGGTATCGTGAATGAAGGACGCCGCGAACTGCGGCATCGACGTGGGGATGCCGATAATCCGCACGTCGCTGCGCCAGTGCAGCTTGGCCATGCCGCGCGCCGCCGCGTCGCAATGGCTGCAATTGGGGTCGTAGAAGAACAGGAAAATGCTTCCATGTTGCAGCGAATACGGCTTGCCATCCACGGTGATCGAGTCGGGAGCTTTCGTGCCCGTCTGCCGCGAGAGCGCGAAGGCGTAGCTGCCTCCCGCGCACAGCGCGATAACCGCGGTGATCGCCGCCGCGCGTTTCCATGACTCCGCCGGCTTTGCGAACCACCCCGCCAGGATCGCCGCGAGCAGCATCCCCGCGTCTTCGGCGAAGAAGGCCGGACCGACGGCTCGCTTCACCCACGGAAAACAACTGCAATCCCGCCCGATCAGCGCCGAATAGTTATATCCGATATAAATCATGAACGCGACCAGCAGCAGCGAGGCCAGCAGTGATCCCCAGCGGCGGAAGCGCGGGATCAACACCAGAACCCCCGCTGCCGTTTCGCCGATGGCCAGCGCTACGGTGGACGGCATGCTGAACCGGTAAGGCATCAGAAGCTGTTCGAGCATTCTGGACCAGCCAAACGGATCGCTCATCTTCCACAATCCGGCGCTGAGGAACAGCAGCGCCGTAATCAGCGCGCCGGCCCAGCTCAGCGCGGTTTTCCACGCCGGCATCTCCAGCGGGCGATCCCCGATCGCGGCCATTGTTGTCGCATCCATGACCGTATTTTAGCGGGAAAACATGACAGAATAAATGCTTATGCGAGTAGGGATGATCGGCACCGGCGCCATTTCACATAAGCACGTTCAGGCTTATCGCAACATCGGCTACGAGATCACCGTGTGCAGCGATGAGCACCCCGCCTTCGGGCGCGCTTTCTCCGAACGCTACGGCATCCGCTTCGCCGAACGCTGGCAGGACGTCTGCTCCAGCGCCGACGTCGATTTCGTCGATGTCTGCACGTTCCCGAATTTCCGGCTGGCGCCCGTGGAGCTGTGCGCCGCCTCCGGAAAACACATTCAGGTGCAGAAACCGATGGCGATTGATCTGGCCGACGCGCGGAGAATGATCGAGCTGGCGCGCTCGGCCGATATCCGGCTGGGCGTGGTGAGCCAGCATCGTTTCGATGACGCCAGCCTGTTCCTCAAACCCGCGATCGACGGCGGGCGGCTCGGAAAAATTCTTCAGGCCGATGCGTACGTGAAGTGGTGGCGCTCCGATGAGTATTATTCCCGGCCCATCAAGGGATCCTGGGAAGTGGAGGGCGGCGGCGCGCTGATCAATCAGGCGATTCACCAGATCGATATTCTGCTGTGGCTGTGCGGACCGGTGAGCCATGTGCACGGGGAATGGGAGCTGGGCGCGGCGCACAAGATCGAATCGGAGGACGTGGTGAGCGCGCTGCTGCGCTATCGCTCCGGCGCCATCGGAGTGGTGCAGGCCGCCACCGCCATCCGCCCCGGTTATCCGGAGCGCGTCGAAATTCACGGAACAAAAGGCTCGGCGATCATTACCGGCGATAAGCTCACGGCGTGGGATGTCGAGGGCGACACCGGCGCTCCGGTGGCCTCCAACGCCGCTACCGGCGCAAGCGATCCGATGGCCATTTCGCTCACGCCGTTCGAGCGGCAGTTTCGCGATTTCGGCGCCGCGATTCGCGAGCGCCGCGATCCCGTGGTTTCGGGCGAAGAGGGCTTTCGCGCGCTACAGTTCGTGCAGGCGGTGTATCAATCCTGCCGTCATGGCCGCAAGGTGATGATCGATGCGTGATTGGCGGAGGGTCCGCGTACCCGCCTCGAGCGCGAATCTCGGTCCGGGCTTTGACGGCCTCGCGTTGGCGGCCGGCATGTACCTCGATTGCCGCTTCCGCGAATCGAATGAGCTTCAGATCCGCGCCAGCGGCCGCGATGCCGAGGAAATTTCGAGCGGTGAACATAACCTGATCTGGCGCGCGGCGGTTCACTGCGGCGCGCGCAATCCGATCGAGCTGGAGATTTTTAATGATATTCCGCTGGGCAAGGGATTGGGCTCCAGCGCGGCGGCGGTGACCGCGGGTGTCGTCATTGCCTCCGTGCTCGGCAATTGCGGATGGGATCGCGCGCGGGTGCTCGAAGAGTCGGCGCGCATCGAAGGGCATCCGGATAACGTCGCGGCGTGCGTTTTTGGCGGCGTCACCGCCAGCGCCGCCGACGCCGCAGGACGCGCGCGCGCGGTGCGAATCCCGCTGCACGAAAATTTTCGCATCGGCGTCGTGATCCCCGATTTTCGGCTGCCCACCAGCCAATCGCGCGGCGTTCTGCCGGAATCGTATTCGCGGCGCGACGCCATATTCAACATTCAGCACGCTTCGTTATTAACGGCCGCGCTTGCCAGCGGCGATCGCAGCGCCTTCCCGGAGGCCCTGGAGGATCGGATGCATCAGCCCTATCGTTATCGGCTGGTGCCGGGCCTGGAGGAGATCACGCGCTTGCGCGCTTCCGGCCTTTTGGGCTGCGCCTTGAGCGGCGCGGGACCGTCGCTGCTGGTTTTTTATGAGCGCGGCTCGGATTCGGTTTGCGATATCGTCGCCGAAGCCTTCGCCGAGCACGGCCACAAATGCGAAATCTGGCGCGGGGAAATTCCGCAAAACGGCTACGAAGTTTCCTGATGACGGATGCCGCCGGCGCTTTAGGACTGCGCGGATCGCTGAAGCAGGAATGCCGCGAACAACGTCGCGTCGTATCCGACATGCAGGATCGCCGCCGCCGCCGTTGAGCCGGTCTTGATCCGCGCGACGCCAAACACCACTCCGGCCAGGCCGACCGTCAGCAGCACCTGCCAGGCCCAGTGATATTGCGGCCCGTGCAGCGCCGCGAACAATGCCGCCGTCACCAGCACACCGGGCGCGCTGCCCAGCGATCTCGCCAATAAGGGCAACAAAAATCCGCGAAACACGATCTCTTCGAAAATGGGACCGATCAGCGCGCCAAAAATCACAATCAGGATGAGCGACGCGCGATTGGTGATCAGGTTCTGAATCAACGGCTCCGGCGGCGCGCGCAGTTCGGCGGCGAACACCGCCAGGCCGATCGCCAGAGGCGGCCCTCCCGCCATCCAAACCCTCGGGAACCGGAAATTCCATCCGAGCGATCGCCACATCGGGCGGCCGTATTTGATCGACAGAATGAAATACAGCGACCCCAGCAGCACCGCGTATAAAATCATCTGCGAAACGATGGTTCGCACGCCCTCGGCGCGGAAGTGGAACGGCCACACCGCGGCGATCGCGATGGCATAGGCGGGCACGAAGGACCCGATGAACAACGCCACGTCTTCGTAGCCCCAGAAGGGCTCGCGCCGGCCGTCTACGGGCGTCATCCCGCGTCTTCGACCAGTACCGCCGCCAGCAGCGGGATCATCAGCTCGTGATGCCCGGTAATCGCGAACCCGCGGCCGCCGCTGCGCGCGTGCGGCCGTTCGACGACGTTGACTTTGGGCCGGTAATGCTGCAAAAAATCGAAATTCACGGTGGTAAATTCCGCCAGCGGAAATCCCAAATTGCGAACCACCGAAACCGCTTTCAGAAAAACCTCGGGCAGCACCACGGCCGAGCCGAGATTCAGATACACGCCGCCGCGATCGAGATCGCGCACCAGCGAACAAAGCAGACGAAAATCGCGATGTGTCGCCGCGCCGATGGCGCCCGCGTCCGCGGCGGGGTGCGTGTGCGGCGTATCGGTTCCGATCGCGACGTGAACCGTCAGCGGAACCGAATTTTGATACGCGCCATACACAATGCTGTGCGGCGCAAACGCCGGCTTGGCCAACGATTCGAGCCGCCGGCCGAGAGCCTCGCCCATTCCGATCCCGTCGCGGCTTCCTTGGGCGATGGCGGCGTTCATTTCGCGCCCGGTCTCCTCGGCCGCGCCGAATCGCCCGTCGGGCAGCACGGCTTCCACGTCCTCGCTGGTTTGACCGGAGATGGCGATCTCGAAATCGTGAATCGACGCGGCTCCATTCATCACGAAAGCCGTCACCCATCCGCGCCGCATCAGGTCAAGCAGAATATCGCCGAGCCCGCATTTGATCACGTGCCCGCCCATACCCCACAGCAGCGCGCGTTTTTCCCGCCGCGCGCGGCGGATCGAATCCACGACCGCGCGGAAGGAATCGCCCGCCAGAATTCGCGGCAGTGTTTCAATCCACGCGTTCACGCCGCCGCCCGAGTACGGTTTGGCGAAATCCTCAACGCGAACTTTCCCCCCGCGCGCCTCGATCGGAATCGTTTTGAGCGCGTCGAAGGAGAGAGGCTTTTCCGAGTATCGGCTCATGGATGGACCCACGCAAGCCGCCGGCGACTCACGCCGCCCGTCCATTCGGCAAGACCGTTTTCAGCGCCTGCGCGGTGTAGCTCGCCGGATTTCTTAAGATTTCCTCCGGCGTTCCGGCCGCCACCAGGCAGCCGCCGCGCTCGCCGCCCTCCGGACCCAGATCGATGATCCAATCCGCCGTCTTCACCACATCGAGTTGATGTTCGATCACCACGACAGTATTGCCCAAATCGACCAGGCTATGCAGCACATCCAGCAGCTTGCGCACATCCTCGAAGTGCAATCCGGTGGTCGGCTCATCCAGGATGTACAGAGTTTTGCCCGTCTGGCGGCGGCTCAGCTCGCGCGCGAGCTTGATCCGCTGCGCCTCGCCGCCGGAAAGCGTCGTCGAAGATTGTCCCAAATGCAAATATCCGAGCCCGACCTGCATCAGCGTCTCCAGTTTGGCCTTGATCTGCGGAATATTCTCCAGCAGCTTCAGCGCCTCCTCTACCGGCATTTCGAGCAGGTCGGCGATCGAGCAGCCCTTGTATTTTACCTGCAAGGTTTCATGATTGTAGCGGCGGCCGCGGCAGACGTCGCAGGTGACGTAAACGTCCGGCAGAAAATTCATTTCGATGCGCTTCAACCCGTCGCCCTGGCAGGCTTCGCAGCGGCCGCCTTTCACATTGAAGCTGAACCGGCCCGGCTTGTAGCCGCGCTCGCGCGACTCCGGCAGGCGCGCGTAAAGATCGCGAATCAGCGTGAACACCTGAGTGTAAGTCGCCGGATTGGAGCGCGGCGTGCGCCCGATCGGCGATTGATCGATCTCGATCACTTTGTCGATCTGGTCCAATCCTTCGATTTTCCGGTGCGCGCCCGGCTCGGCGCGCGAGGCGTAAACCGCCTTGGCCGCGGCGCGGTACAAAATATCGTTCACCAGCGTCGATTTTCCGCTGCCTGAAACTCCCGTAACCGCGATAAACAGACCCAGCGGAAACTCGACGTCGAGATTTTTCAAATTATGCTCGGTCGCGCCGCGGATAGCGATTCTTTTCTCGCTCGCCATGCGCCGCGCCGGCGGCGTTTCGATCCGGCGCGAGCCCGCCAGATACTGGCCGGTCAAGGATTTCGCGCTTTGCTCGATCTGCTTCGGCGTCCCCTGCGCCACCAGATCGCCGCCGAGCCTGCCCGCGCCCGGTCCCAGATCGATCACGTAATCGGCGCGCTCAATCGTCTCGGCGTCGTGCTCCACCACCAGCACCGTATTTCCCAAATCGCGCAATCGCGCCAGCGAGTCGAGCAGACGGCCATTATCGCGCGGATGCAGCCCGATCGACGGCTCATCCAAGACGTAAAGCACGCCGCGCAAACGCGATCCGATCTGCGTCGCCAGGCGAATCCGCTGCGCCTCGCCGCCGGAAAGCGTCGCCGCCGAACGCTCCAGACTTAAGTATTCCAGCCCGACGGCGATCAGAAACTCCAGCCGGTTACGAACTTCCTCCACCGCCCGGCCGCCGATGGCCTGCTCGCGTCCGGTCAATTCCCAGCTTTTCACGGTGGCCAGCGCGCGCGTGAGCGACATCTCGGTCAGATCGGCGATGGTCGCGCCTTTCACGCGCACCGCGAGGCTCGCCGGCTTCAGTCGCCGCCCGCGGCAGTCCGGACACGTCGATGGCGACATCCATTGCAGGAACCACTCGCGATAAGTCTCGCTCGCGCTTTCCTCAAACGCGTACGATTCGAGCACCCCCAGCACCCCGCGCTGACCGCCCGAGCCTTCAAGCAGAATCGCCCGCGATTTCTCCGGCAGATCGCCGAAGGGCAACCCCAGCGGAATTTTGTATTTCGCCGCGAGCGTTTGAATGGCATGCGCCATATAGCGGGAGCTTCCGCCCGGCCCCAGCGCGCCATCGAGCAGCGGCCGCGACGGATCGACGATAATCTTGGCCGGATCGAAGCTCCACTTGCTGCCCAATCCGCTGCACGTCTGGCAGGCGCCGAAAGGCGAGTTGAAGGAAAACGACCGGGGCTCGAGCTGCGGCACGCTCGCGCCGCAATCCGGGCACGCCAGTTTCTGTGAATAAAGCCGCTCGGCTCCATTCACGATCGCCACGGTGACCAGGCCATCGGCCAGCTTGGTGGCGGTGTTGATCGAAGCTTCCAGGCGCTTCTCGATCTCCGGCTTGATCAGCAGACGGTCCACCACCACTTCGATCGTGTGATTCTTGCGCCGGTCGAGCGTGATTTCCTCATCCAGAGCCCGCAGCACCCCGTCAATGCGCGCCCGCACGAAGCCCTGTTTGGCGAGTTTTTCCAGCTCCTTCTTGTACTCGCCCTTGCGCCCGCGAACGACCGGCGCCAGGATCATCACTCGATCCCGCGGCTTCAGCGCGAGCACCTGCTCCACGATCTGTTCGGTCGTCTGCCGCGATATTTCGTGCCCGCAATTCGGGCAGTGCGGCACTCCGATCGCCGCGTAGAGCACCCGGAGATAATCGTAGATCTCGGTGATGGTGCCCACCGTCGAACGCGGGCTGCGGTTGGTGGTTTTCTGCTCGATCGAAATCGCCGGGCTCAGGCCGTCGATCGAATCGACTTCGGGCCGCTCCATCTGATCGAGAAACTGGCGGGCGTAAGGCGACAGCGTTTCGACATACCTCCGTTGTCCCTCGGCGTAAATGGTGTCGAAGGCCAGCGACGATTTTCCCGATCCGCTCAAGCCGGTAATGACGGTAAAGCTATTGCGCGGAATCTCGACGTCGATATTCTTGAGGTTGTGTTGCCGTGCCCCGTGCACGGTGATCCGGTCCAGCAAGACTTCCATTTTCCCATATTCACGGCTGCGTCCCGGCCTGAATTCTTCCTGGCTCAACGCGATCGCGTTTTCACCGGGAATCAGCCCGCGGGTAGGGTTTTAAAACACGATCGTGATTAAAGAACACATGACTACGATCTGGTCTCTCAAGAATCGCCGGGAAATCGCGGTAAGGATCTACTACACGGTTCAGAACGCCTCGCCAGGCCGCCTGATTCGGCTGGAACGCATCGAGCGTTTTGAAGAAGTTTCTTTTTGACGCAGTTACATTCCGGCGGAGCGCCCGGAAACGGCTCAACACAGCCCGAGTCTAACCGGCGAGGATTTGCCTTAGGGCTATCCAGAACCTGGAATTGGCACAGTGAGAAATCGACGAAGGAGACTCAAATGAAGAAACAATTCGTGCCAGTCTTCGTGGTAGGTGTGCTCGGGATCTGCGCCCTGCTGCTTGCGGATGTAAAGACCGACTACAACCATTCCACCGATTTTGGCAAGTATAAAACATACTCCTGGATCAAGGTGCAGGCGGGAAATCAGCTCTGGCAGGACAGGATTAAGAACGATGTCGATCAGACGCTTCAATCCAAAGGGTGGCAGCTTGTTCCCTCCACGGGAGACGCCAGTCTCACGGCATTCGGAGCGACCCACGAGCAGCAGACATTGAATACGTTTTATAACAATCTCGGCGGCGGATGGTATTGGGGCGGATTCGGCGAAGCCACCACAACCGAGGAGAATACGCCGGTCGGAACCCTGGTGGTGGACATCTTCGATACGCCGACCAAGCACCTGATCTGGCGCTCGGTGGCGACGAACACGTTATCCGGCGACCCGGAAAAGAACGCGAAAAAGCTGCAAAAAACGGTGGATGACATGTTCAAGAACTTCCCGCCGAAACCCAAGGGCTGAGACAAATCTGACGTCATGATTACACCTTTCCTGAAGGAAAGATGTCTGGGTGGGCGCGCGTTTTCAGGGTTGTGGGGCTGGGTAATCTTGGCATTCCTGATGATTCGCCCCGCGCCGGCCGCGGAAATGATTCGAACCGTTCCTGTGACCGACGCCCGGGTTCTCAGGCTCCAGGCGTTTTTTGAAGCCTACCGCTGCCCCGGTCCTTTGCACATCTCCGATTATCTGCGCGCCGCCGACACCTACGGAATCGATTATCGTTTGCTGCCCGCGCTTTCGCTGCGGGAGAGTACGTGCGGACGCTATGCCCGCGCGAACAATCGCTGGGGCTGGAATTCGGCCAAAACCGGATTTGCCAGCGTGCGCGCCGGAATCGACTATATCGCTCGCGAACTCGCTCGGGGCCGAAGCTACCGCGGCAAGTCGCTGGATGAGAAACTGCGGGCCTATAATCCGAACCCGCTGTACGCGATCCAGATCCGAAGGTTAATGCGGGAAATCGAAGCGGAATGACCGCCGGGCTAACGTGAGCCCGACGATTGCTTTGCCACCTGGAAATGGCTGAGCGTATTGGCGTAGTTGGCGATGCCGTTGTACAGCGCCTCCGCGATTTTCTGGCGGTGTTCGGCCTTGCGCAGCAACGCTTCGTCATTGGCGTTGGTCAGGAATCCGATCTCCGCCAGAACGCTCGGCATCTCGGCGCCGATCAGCACGACAAACGGCGCTTTTTTCACTCCGCGATTCTTCGCCGCCGGGTTGCTCCGCGAGGAAATTCCATACAGCGCCGTCTCCAATCGCGACGCGAACTCGCGCGATTCGTCGATCTTATCCTTCAGCGCGATTTTTTGCAGCAGTTCTTTCAGCTCGAAAACCGAGCGTTCGGAACTGGCGTTTTCGCGCGCCGCCACGTCCAGCGCCGTGCGCGATGTCGTGAAGTTCAGGTAATACGTCTCGACGCCGGAAACCGCGCGATAGGGCGAAGAATTGGCATGAATGGATAGAAAAAGGTCCGCTTTTTTATCATTGGCGATCTCCGTCCGTTGTTCCAGCGGAATGAACGTATCGTCATTGCGCGTGTAGATCACTTCCGTGTTCAGCCGCGATTCGAGCAGCGCGCCGAGCCGCCGCGCGACGTCGAGCACCACATCTTTTTCATACAAGCCCGAAGGCCCGTGCGTTCCCACATCATGGCCGCCGTGCCCAGGATCGAGCACCACGCGCCCGAGCTTCAAACCGAGCACGCGCGTTAAAGAACGATCGCCATTGGCGTTGCGCCGCGCCGGCAGAGGCTCGGTTGCGAGCGTTGGTTTGGGCGGGGCCGGCAGGATCGCCGTCTCCGGAGCGGCCCCGGCTGGAGGAGTAACCCGCGCGGTGAGCACGCTCGCGGCGGGCACAGGCGAAGCAACGCTCGCGGTCCCACCGAGCAGCGCAGTGGAAGGCGGCGCCAGCAGTTCCGGCTGCGTTTCCGCACGCGGCGGATCGAGTCTTGCCGGCGGCGGAGTGAATTTCTTCGGCGCCGGTTTGACGGCGTCGGCCAGAACGGTTTTTACCAGGTCCTCTTCCACCGGCACGACCGGCGCGGCGGCGATGGTCTTGGCGCCCGTGGTGCTCGCGGTGGCTGGAGGCGCGGGTGAATCCTTGGCCCGCAGTTCGATCATCAAGCGGTCAGGGCTGGAAAGCTGCGATGCCGTAAAGGAAGCGTTCCGCTGTAAATCGAGTACGACGCGCGTCACGCCGGGCTGCGTCTCCGCCGTCCGGATCTGCTTCAGCAGCCCGTCGCCGACGGCGATCACGCGCATTCCTTTGTTGACCGTTTGCGGGCGCGCGCCGATAATGTCGAAGAAAAGGCGGTCGGGATGTTCCAGCCGGTCGGATTTGTAGCGAAAATCGGAGGAAACTTCAATCGCCACACGCGTCACGTCGCCCAGCGACCAGAACCGCACGGCCGTGACCTTGCTCGCGTCCGCGCCCAAAACGATCGCGGCGCAGGCGAATCCGGCCAGCAGGCCGAGATTATTCTTGCGCGGTTCTGAGATACAACCTGCCATTCTCGTCGATAAACTGTTCGAGCTTCGGGTGCTTGTCCTCGATTTTCGCGTCCGCCGGCGTTTCCGCCGCCGCGGCCCGCGGAGCCTGCGCGCGGCGCGCCTCGTTGTAATGGCTGGCGACGCGCTCCACGTAATCGCGCGTCTCCTTATAGGGTGGAATCCGCCGGTACTTCTCGACCGCGCCCGGACCCGCGTTATAGGCCGCCAGCGCCAGCCGGTCGTCTTTATAGAGACCTTGCAGAAATTTGAGGTACTTCACGCCCGCTTCGATATTCTCGCGCGCATCGAAGCTGTCGCTTACGCCCAGCATGCGGGCGGTCGAAGGCATCAGTTGCATCAGCCCCTGAGCGCCCTTGGGAGACACTGCGCGCGCGTCGTAGTTGCTTTCCGCCTGGATCATCGAATGGACCAGCAGCGGATCGACGCCCTGCGCGCGCGCCGATTGTTCGACGAGATCTTCAATTTGCCTGGGAATTGTTTTGGGGCCGATTTCGCGGCGCACCAGTTTCCCCGTGCGCGGATCCACGCGCACAACGTAGGTGTGACGCTCCGGAGCCGGGCCCGGCGCGTCGGCTGCTTTACCGCTTTCGGGGGAGGCGGCCAGCATAGCTAAAAAACAAATATATATCATTTTGTTTGTTTTGGCCAGACCGCCTGGAAACGGCAAACCATACGCTATCATCATCTCATGAGTCGCCTTTCGCGCGCGGGATTCGTTCTCGCCGGCGGCCGCAGCTCCCGGATGGGCCGCGATAAGGCCATGCTGCCGCTGGGCGGCGAGACGATGCTGGCGCGCATCGCGCGGCTGGTGGAAAACGTGGCGGGCAGCGTCGCCATCCTCGGACCACCGGACCGCTACGGCGCCTTCGGCTATCCGGTCATTGCCGATCAATTCGCCGGCTGCGGCCCGATCGCCGGCATTTATTCCGCGCTGAGCTTCACCACCGCCGATTGGAACCTGATCGTCGCCTGCGATATGCCGGATCTGACGCCGGATCTTCTGGAAGAGCTTTTTCGCGCCGCCGCCAAAAGCGGCGCCGATGCCTCGGTGCCGCGCTCCGCCGCCGGACTCGAGCCGCTGTGCGCGGTTTACCACCGCCGCCTGGCTGCTCCGGCGGCCCGGGCGATCGATCGCAAAATTTTCAAAATGCACGATTTTCTTTCCACCCTTCAGCTCGAACTGGTGCCTGTCGCCGATGCGGCGCCGCTTAAAAATATCAACACCCACGCGCAGTGGATCGCACGATGAGCACGCCCCACGAGCTTGAGGGCCGCCGATATATCGAATTCCGCAACGTATATAAGACGTTCGATCACCCCGTTTTAGTCGATGTCAGCTTTCACGTTCAGCCGGGCGAAACGCTGGCGATCATCGGGCGAAGCGGCGTCGGCAAGTCCGTGACTTTAAGCCACATCATGGGATTTCTGCGGCCTGACTCCGGCCGCGTGATCGTCTCCTACGAGGACATCACCGATTTTCCGGAGTCCGAGCTGCGCCGCATCCGCAAAAAAGTCACGATGGTGTTCCAGTCCGGCGCGCTGTTCGATTCGCTGACGGTGGGCGAAAACATCCTGTTTTCGCTCGAATTGCGCGACGATTACGACGAAAAAAACAAGGAAGACGTGGTCAACGGGCTGCTGCAAATGGTCGACCTGCTGGAGTACAAGGATCATTATCCGAACGATCTTTCGACCGGCTACAAGCGCGCCGTGGCCATTGCCCGGGCGCTGGCGGCGCAGCCGGAATGCATCCTCTACGACGAGCCGACCACGATGGTGGATCCGATCATGTCGGATCATCTCACCAATCTGATGCTGCGCCTGAAAACGCAACTGCGCCTGACCGGCGTGGTGGTGACGCACGATCTGGACCTGATGTGGCGCGTCGCCGATCGCGTGGTGGTGCTGTTTGAAGGCAAGGCGATTTACTTCGGCCCGGTGAAGGATCTGGAAAAATCGCCGCACCCGCACATCCAGGAATTTTTGGCCCTGGATCGGGTCTAGCTCAGTCTCTGCGGATCGCCGCCATCCAGGACGCGCAATTCGGTTCAAAGACATATAACGCAGGGCACGCCGGACGCCATCGATTTAACCGCGTGGGAGAATAGCGGGAGGCAGGAGGTCCCATGCGAACAGCCCTTCTTGTTTTTCTGGCCGCGACGGTCTTGTCGGCGCAGACGCCTACGATAGAGCAGTCGTTGAATCTGAAGACCGCCGCGTCGCCGCGTATTTCACCCGACGGGCGCTACATCGCTTATACGGTTTCGGAAACGAACTGGGACGAAAACGCCTTCTACACGCAAATCTGGATGGCGACGCCGGCCACGGGCGAGCGCTATCAATTGACGCACGCCAAGAAATCTTCCACCGATCCGCGCTGGTCGCCCGACTCGAAGCGTCTGGCGTTTCTTTCCGATCGCGACGGCAGCCAGCAGATCTATGTCATCTCGCCCGGCGGCGGCGAGGCCACGCAGCTTACGCATTTCGAAGGCGGCGTCACGGATTTCGAATGGTCCCCCGACGGAAAAAAGATCGCGTTCACCTCCACCGGTCCGGAATCGAAGGCGCGCAAGGATCGCAAGGAAAAATTTGGCGACTTCGAAATCGTCGGCGGAGATTACACTATGGTCCATCTTTGGACCATCAACGCCGATGAGGAAAAATCGAAGCCGGAAGCGCTGACCTCGGGGACCGAGTTCAGCGTGGAAGGGTTCAAATGGTCGCCCGATTCCAAACGCGTTGCGTTCAGCGCCACGCGCGATCCGGATCAATCGAGCGGCGACACCGCCGATATTTACGTCGTGCGCCTTTCCGACAAGTACGTGAGGAAGCTGGTCGATTCGCCCGAGCCGGATCGCGATCCGATCTGGTCCCCCGATGGAAGCGAGATCGCATATGAAACCGGCGGCGGCTGGTATCGCAACGCGCGCGTGGCGATCATTCCGGCCGAAGGCGGCAAGCCGCGTCTCGCCAGCTCCGGCTTCGATGAAAATCCGCACCTGATTCGCTGGTCGGCGGGCGGAATCTATTTTGAGGCGGCGCAGCGCACTTCGGCGCATTTGTTCCGGCTGAATCCGGCGACCGGAGCGGCGGAGCGAATCAGCGCGCCGGAAGAATTGCAGCTCGGCGCGCCCAGCTTTAATGGCGACGATTCGCGCCTGGTCTTTACCTGCGCGTTTCCCAATAAATACCCGGAGATTTGCACCTCGCCGGTGGCGCAATTCGCGCCCCATCCGATCACCAGCATGAAGGATCAGCTCAAGCCCTGGAAGCTGGCCACGCGCGAGCTGTTCGAGTGGAAATCGAAGGACGGCACGCCGGTCGAAGGAATTCTGATCAAACCGGCCGATTTCGATCCCGCCCAAAAATATCCGCTGCTGGTGGTGATCCACGGCGGCCCGACGGGAACCGATCATCCCTCCGTCACCGGCGACCGGACCTATCCGATCGAGATGTTCGCCGCAAAGGGCGCGGTGATTTTGCGCCCCAATTATCGCGGATCGGCGGGCTACGGGGAAAAATTCCGCTCGCTCAACGTCCGGAATCTGGGATTGGGCGACGCCGACGACGTGTTGAGCGGCGTTGACGCCCTGATCGCCAAGGGCTACATCGATCCCGATCGCATCGGCGCGATGGGGTGGAGCCAGGGAGGGTACATTTCCGCGTTTCTGACGACGTACACGGCGCGTTTCAAGGCGATCTCGGTGGGCGCGGGAATTTCGGATTGGATGACCTACTACGTCAATACCGACATTCATCCGTTCACGCGCAATTACTTGCAGGCGACGCCCTGGGATGATCCCGAAATTTACCGCAAAACGTCGCCAATTACGTACATTCATCGCGCAAAAACGCCCACTTTGATCCAACACGGCGAGCTGGATAAACGCGTACCGATTCCCAACGGATATGAGCTGTATCAGGGCTTGAAGGACCGCGGCGTGCCGGTGAAGATGATTGTTTATAAAGGGTTCGGTCACGCGATCAACAAGCCGAAGCAGCAGAGCGCGGTGATGGAGCACAATTACGAATGGTTCAGCCGGTGGATCTGGGGCGAAACCGGTCCGGCGGCCGCGCCCGCAAGCAACGCGAGTCCCCCTCCGGCGCCGAGGCAGTGACGGCGCGGGCGGAAATCGCCGCGGTCATTTGGGATGGAGCCATCCGGCTCCAATCTGGCCGTGTAAATTTTCATCCGGCCGGGCGATGTCGCCTCCGCCGAACCACACGCGGATAGCATCTGGCGTCACTTCGACCGACGGATCGCATACCACTTCACGGTCCCACGGCTCAGATCCGGCAATCGGCGGGAAAGCCGGGTCGCGCTCCCATTGAACGCCGTCGCGCGACCGCGCCAAGCCGATTCTCCGTCGTTCCCCGCGGGCGCGTCCGGTATAGAGCATCCAATACGATCCACCGGAAGACCACACGGCCGGCTCGCCTAATCCCATTTCATCGAATGCGCCGGGCGAGCCCGGTTCCAGAATCGGATTGGATCGCAGTTTATCCCAAACGACTCCATCCCGGGATCGCGCCAGGCCCAGGCGCTGCCGCCGTGCGCGATCGATGCCGGTGTAGAACATGTAAAACGAGCCGCCGGCGCGAAGCACATCGGGGTCGCTCACGCCACGCTCATCGAAACTTCCGGCGGGACCCGGCGCGAGCACCGCATCGCCATGCCTGGTCCAGGAAACGCCGTCGCGAGATCGCGCCAGCGCGATGCGAAACGGATCGCCCGCTTCATACCAGTAGAGAATTTCATCGCCGGCGGCCAGCGCCGAGCCGTTGGCCGCAATATAATTTCCTTCCCAACCGGAGGGCGACAAAACGCGGCCTTGCTTCCGCCAATTTGTTCCAGTCAAAGAAACGGCGAGCGCGGTGTGCCACGTCTTGCCGTCGAATTCGGAATAAAGATTCAGATATTCGCCGTGAAATTGCACCACGGAGGGATTGAGCACGTCGCTCATTTCTCCGCGATCCAGAACCGGCGATGGATCCGCCGACCAGGCGAAAGGCGCCTTGGGACCCGCCGCATCGGGCGCGGGCAACGCGAAATCGGCGTAGCGCCCGCATCCGGCTAAAAGCAAACATGCTGGAATAAGTCTTTTCAAACCGGAATCCGGATTTCGAGAGTCGTGCCCTGGCCCGGGCGGGATTCGAGCTGCATCTCGCCATTCAACATGCGTACGCGGCGTTTGATGCTCGCCGGACCGAGCCGCAGCAGTTCGAGCTCGTCGAGACTGAACGATCCACTGAACGGGAAACCGGAGCCGTTGTCTTCGGCGCGAATCTCAATTTTATGATCGCGCATGCCCATCGACAAGGCCATGCGTGTCGCGCCGGAATGCTTTTGGATGTTGTGCATGGTCTCGCGGATGATTTGCAGCAGCTCGAGGGAAACTTCGGTCTCGGCGGGGTCGTGAATCTGGTTCTGGCTGGAGAAGCTGGCCTGGATGCCGGTATCGCGCTGGAACTGATCCACCATGCGGCTGAGCGACGCCGGAAGGCTCACGCCTTCATCCGGAGGGCGCATGCTGCGGACGAAACTGCGCAGATCGCTGACTTGGGTTTTGCACAGTTCCTGCAACTGGGTCAACTCCTCGCGCGCGGCCTCGACGTCGCGGCTGAGGAGCTTGCGAATGATCTCCAGCCGCATCTGGAAACTGATGAAACTTTGCAGCGGACCGTCGTGAAAATCGGCGGCGATGCGCTGCCGCTCGGCCTCGCGCGCGCCCTGCGCCTGGCTGCGGATAATCACGTTGTGGCGCAGCGTGTGCGACAATCTGCGTTCGAGATATCGCTTCAAAAAAGCCTCTGAAATGGCCACGCCCGCGGCGCCTAGAGCCACCCAAACAATCGCCACCTCGCCGCGCGGCGCGAATAACAGCGCCAGCAGGACCGCCACACCGCTGGTCACCAGCACGCGCCTGAGATCGTGGAGAATCGCGGCCGAAGCGAGCAGATATCCGCACAGCAGCGCGGCCGGCCATCCGGCGGCCGGCCATCCGAGCCAGCCCGCCGCGATCAGCCAATTCCAAAATCCGAAATACAGCGCATCGGCGATGAGGGCGATGCCGGCGCGAATCGCGGAATCGAATTTCGCTTCAAACAGCGCCCCGATCGCGTAGGCGGCGTACGCGGCGAGCACGGCGAGAATCGAGGTGAAGCGCTCCTCGGCGGAGCGCGCATACCAGGCAAGACATGCCAGCGCGAGCACGAAGCGTGCGATTCGCAGGGCCAGCCGGCCCCGGTAGGGGACCATCTTCGTCAGCGCCTGTACAGGTATAGGCGGTGGCTGCGCCCTTCGCCGTCGTCATCGATGTCCACGGTCTTGACGGGCTTCCAGGCAGAAAATTCAAAATCGTGCGCGACCACGCGAGCGCCTTTTTTCAATTGCTTTTCAAGCAGCGGCGCGACTTTATCGTTGGACATCGGCAATAGATAGACCGTCAGTAGATCGGCCGAGGAATAATCCTGCTTTAGCAGGTCGCCGTGAATGATGCGCGCGGTTGACGACAGCCCGAGCGAGCGAATTTTTTCCATGCTTTGCTTGTAGAGCGAGTCATCGAACTCGACGCCGGTCGCGTCGGCCTTGAATTGCTGCGCGGCCATGATAACGATGCGCCCGTCGCCCGAGCCCAGGTCGAACATTTTCTCGCCGGCCTTCAGCTCGCCCAGATTGAGCATTCTTTCGACGATGATTTGCGGGGTGGGATAGTAAGGCGCGAGTTTTTCGGTCTTGTCCTGGGCGAAGGCAACGGAGGCGCAGAGGAGGAAAAGCAATGGCCGCATTTATGACCTACTATAACGCCATCGCGTGAGAGAGACGGGGACGCAGCGCTGCGCTCCGGATTGTGCTAAACTCCCGACCGAGGGTCCTATGAAACGAATTTCTTTCCTGGCCATGCTGGGCGCCGCCGCGCTTCTGGCGCAACAGCCGCAGCAGCACACACATTTAAAGGTCGGCGACATGGCTCCCGACTTCACGCTTCCCGATCAGAACAATCATCCGGTGAAGCTCTCCGATTTTCGCGGCAAAAAGGCCGTGGTTTTAGCCTTCTTCCCGGCCGCGTTCACCGCTGGCTGAACGCGCGAACTTACCGCCTACCAGTCTGGTATTGGCAAATTTAAAGATGTAGACACGCAGGTGCTGGCGATCAGCGGCGATTTCATAGCCACCCTCAATCACTGGTCCAAAGAGCTGAACGCCGATTTCCCGATGCTGTCCGATTACAAACGCGAGGTCATGAAAGAGTACGGCGTTTTGGGCGAAAAGTCATATCTGGCGAACCGGACCACGTTTGTCATCGATCAGGACGGAAAAATCGTTTCCATTGAAGAAGGCAACTCCGCGATCGATCCCACGGGCGCGGTAACGGCCTGTAGTCGATTGAAACATTAGGGATTTAGCGCTCGAAAGCCTCTGAGCCCCGGCATCTGTTGCCGGGGCTTTTGATTTACCGGACAAAGCGAAGCAGGTCGTATGATCTTTTTTTGTCTGCTTTGGTGCGTTATCTACAAATGCCACTTGACTGGAATCAGTCCGCGCTATATGCTTATCCTTCATACTCCTCAGGGCTGATAACGGGTTAGTTCGGAGGCGCTCAAACCCGCGATTCAACAGTTAAGGAATATCTGGACTTATCAAGATAGCGCCGGCGTTGTTAACACCGGCGACTTTGAAAGGACGCTGATCCTCTATGAGAATTGCGCTTGGTTTGAGCATGTTAGCTGGTTGTCTGACGCTTTCGGCAGGTAGTATTTGTCCCGCCGCTTCGGGAACGAATCCGTTCCCCCACCCTCCGGACCCGACTGGGACCGGCTGTAATGCGGTGATCACGATCGCCGCGAATGGATCCGTCAGCGTGGCGGTGACGGATCCGACGCCCTATGAAAATAGCGAGGATGTTGTTGTCGGTATCAAGAACAATTCGCCGACTCCGGTGAGCTCGATTTCCTTGAAGGGCGGCACAGGAGGGATGATTTTCGCATTGGACGGCGACGGACTATGCACCTATACGTTCGTGGGAAGCAGCTATTGCTCCGCCAGCCAGACGTCCGGGACTGATCCCCAGGACTACTATGGCCCGACTTCCACATTTACGAACATCAACTCGACCACTCTCAATTCCGGCACGGTGAACTTCAACCCTCCGATCCCGGCGAATGGCGGCAGCACCTATTTCAGCCTGGAAGGCGTTCCGTCGGCGAGCCTTACCGCGACGGTCACGGGTACGGGATCCAGCGTGAGCACCGCGCCGACGCTTGGCGAATGGGGCATGATTCTGTTAGGTACGCTGTTGATCGGCTGCGCCGCTGTCCTAATGGGAAGAAAAGCGAATCAGACGGTCTGAAGCCGGCGTTTTCATGAGTCGTACGAGCGCTAAGTTCCTGCTGATTTTTGTTTGTAGCTTTCTCGCCGGATTCGGATTGCTGATCACGCCCGCCGGCCGACCGCTGATGGTGAAGTACTCGGCGGCGGTGGTGAGACTTTCGGCCGCGCTGATCTCCACTTTCGGGGGAACGGCGAAGGTGGATGGCGAGCAGGGCGTGGTGCTGCTCCATCCCTCGAATCAGTTGGGCGTGGCGATGATGGACGGATGCAACGGCATCAACGTGACGGTCCTTTTGTGCTCGGCGGTCCTGGCGTTTCCGGCGTCCTGGACCGCCCGGGCCAAGGGCCTGTTGATCGGCATCCTTGCCATCCAATCCATCAATGTCGTAAGATTCATCAGCTTGTTCTACATCCTGCAATACAGCAAGCCATTATTCGATTTCGCGCACCACTACCTGTGGGAGAGCCTGATTATGCTGGACGCGCTGGTGGTTTTCTGGCTATGGGCGCAGCGCGTTTTGCGGACGTCCGCCATCCAGAGTGCCGCGTAATCCGTATCTTACGTTTCTGATTCGCGGATCGGCGGCCATGATCGCCATGCTGGCGTTTTGGTGGCTCGCCTTGCGCCCGCCGCTGCTGTTTCTGCTGCGCGGCGTGGAGCCGTTCGCGTTGATGTTGGCCAGCGGCGGCGGCGCTTCGATCGCCGTCGAAGATTCGGGCGACTGGAGTTTTCGCGTTCCCGTGGAAGACGTCCACCAGCAGGACGGCAAGCTGGTGAAGGTTCACAGCGTCGAATTCACCATCCCGCTCGAAGATGTGACGCTTTTTACGTTTAGCTGGCCGGTGTTCTGGGCGGTGATGATGGCCGCCCCGGATCTGAAGGCGAACGGGCGGGCGCTGCTGGCCGGCACGGCCATCTTGGCCGTGGTCGAGCCGATTCTTCTGTTGATGTTTGTGCAAATCGACACGCGCGCGGTTTTGGCGCAATGGCATCCCGAAAATAAAACGGGACTGGCGGCGTGGCTGCGCGAGTACGGCACGTATTTGAACAACAACGTAATGCCGTTTTTGGCGCCGATCGCGCTGGCGGTTGCGCTGCATCCGGGCCTGCGCTCGCTGATCGCGGGTTCCAAGCTTCGCGAGCGCGCCGGAGCTGCTGCGGCGGCGTCGCGAAAAGGCCGCGGCTGAATCTAGGGAATCGAAAGCCAATCGTTTGCCGGAACGGTGGCCGGCGGCAGGCCCTCGCGCGCGATGGTGACGCGGAACTTGCGGCTGGCAAGCGGGGCGCGCATTTCGATAATTCGTCCGCGCACAGCCTCGACTGGAGCGGAGGCGCCGCCTTCGAACTCGATTCCGAACTGCGCGTCCGAAGCTCCGTCGATTCGCACGAAAAGATCGCGGCCGTCGGCGCCGTAGAACATCGCGCGAACCGGCGCCCCTCCGCCGTGCATCGCGCCGCCGCGCGGATCGGGCCGATACTCGCCCGCGCCGAGCCACTCGAAAAACGACGTGACCTCGCCATCCAGCACCGGATGAATCGGATTGGCGGGCGGGGAATGAAACTCGCCTTCCTGCGATTTTAGAATCGGACGCGCCAGAGCCTCGGGCGGCTCAAGTCCGAGGGCGCGATAAACATTGGACAAATGATCGCGATAAAGCTGGTCAAATTCGGGCCGGTTGTCGGAGCTGTGCTCCGGACCATACCACCAGTTCCAATCGCTGCCTTCAGCGATCAGCAACTCTTCGTAGGCCAGCCGCCGCATTTCGTCGGAAACGTGCCCGGCGCCGGCATAGGCGTGGCGCGCCTCCAGCAGCAATTCCCAGGCGCGATTGTCCTCTTCGGCGCCGATCCAGATATCGAAATTGGCGTTGATCCACGAGCCTGGAAAAATCCAGTCGAGCGGCTGCTGCTGAAATCGCGCCAGCGCTTCGCTCACCGTGACCGCTTCGAACTGGGGATCCTCGGCAATCCGGCGATATAGCGCGCGAAGAAAAGGCCGGCCGTTGGCCTCATACCACTCCCAGGCGTTTTCCCCATCGAGAATGACCGGCACCAGCGCCTCGCGCCCGGCCGAATTGTCGCGGATGCGCGAAAGAAAATGCGCCGCCGCCGATTCCGCGTCCATGCGTTGATACTCGAAGCCGATCAGATCGCTCAGGTAATGATCGCGAAACAGCATCCGTATTTCGCGGCCCTGCTGCCGCCAGAGATAAGCCTGGTAGGTCACATCCGGGCCGGCGTCGCGGCGGAGCGTCCGCGCCAGCACGCCGTTGTCGCTCGCCGCCCACGTAAACCCGCAATCGGCGGCGATCGCCAGCGCTTCATCCGATACGGAACCCTCCGACGGCCACAATCCCGCGGGCTCGGCGCCGAATTTTTCACGAACATAGGCCTTGGCCCGGCAAAGCTGCTCGCGCGCGTCCTCGGGATAGCGGAATCGCGGCGGCAGGGGAATATCGGGATGCGACATGGCGGCGATGTCGGTATCGCAGATCAGCGGGAGAATCGGATGATAGAACGGCGTGGTGGAAATTTCGATGCGCCCGCGCGAGGCGAAATCACGGTATACCGGCAGGACCCGCTGCAATAGCGCGCGCTGTTTGCGCGCCATCAAAGCCTGGTCGGCGGGGGAAAAATCGCGGCCTTTCCGGATGAGCTCGCGCAGTTCTTCGTCGCGCGCCAGCACGTCTTCGTCGAACCACGCGATCTGGCTTAGCACCTGAAGGTCGCGCAGATCCTGAATCGCGAAGCGATCGTGCTTCTCGTACAGCTCGCGGTAACGGGGGTAGCGGTAAATCATGCGCGGGACGTTGGCCTGAAACAGATAGCGCCGCATGAACTGGAGACGGGGCTCGTCGAGCGATTCGGCGGGGGCGATCGCCACCTCCAGAAACGGATCGGACGCGGCGCCGCTGGCGTAATCCTCGATCTGGGCGATCATCGACGGGACTAAATTGAACGTCTGCCGGATGGAGGGAAACTCGTCGAGAATTTCCACCATCCCCGCGTAATCCTTGAGCGCGTGCAGCCGCGTCCACGGCAGCTTATATTGGCCGGTCCACAGATCCTTGTAGAACGGCTGATGCATGTGCCAAAGGAAACAGAGCGTGGTCATCGCCGGCCACGCGCGGCGTTATCGCCGTCCGGAGAAATAGCTGCGAACGGGCGCGGGAGGCTCCGTGCCCTTGATCGCGATCCATAGAATCTCATTCAACTCATCATCGTCGATTTCGTCGGCGTCATCAAAGTTCAATTTTGCCGACCGCGCCGCCGTGGCGGACCGCGCCGGATTGCGGTCGGTCAAGGAGATCCGCGGTTTTTCGACTTGATAAGGCGCGAGATTGGCCTGTGCCGCGAAGGCCGCGTACAGCGGATGCGAGCCGGCGTCGAAATGCGTCATCGGCCGCAGACCGAGAATCAGCTCGATGGTGCGAAGAATCGAAGTCGTGTTGTAGAACGTGCTGTCGATGATCCCGCGCCGGGTGTAAGGCGAGATGGCCAGCATTGGGGAACGGTGCGAATCGACGTGATCCGGCCCGTTCTGCGCGTCGTCCTCGACCACGAAAATCGCGGTGTGCGGCCAGAAGCGGCTGTGCGAAATGCCGTCCACAATCATGCCCAGTGCGTAATCGTTATCGGCGAACAGAGCCTTAGGCGCGAGCTTTCCCGGCGTGGCGCCGTTGGTGTGATCGTTGCCCAGACGCATAATCATGAACCGTGGCATCTCGCCGCTCGATTCGAATTGCTTCAAATCGTCCAAGAACGTTTTGGCGCGCTCGGTGTCGGGATAATCCAGATCGAAGCCGCGATATTTCATGTTGGTGATGGATTTGAGCACCGGATCGCGCAGATTCTCGACCTGCTCGCCATTTGGGCCGGGCTGCTTGCGGTTGGTCGAAAAATAGCCGTAATTTCGCACGGTAAGGCCCGCATCGACGGCGTTATCCCAGATGTAGCCCGCCGGCGGACGATTGGCCACGTCCGATCCTTCGAAATCGTACGATTTTCCGCGATGCGCATATTCGTTCGGCCACAATTTCTGGACGTAATCCGGCGCGATCGATGCGGTGGACCAGTTGTGCCCGTCCGCGCTCACGTCGGCGTTGACGTAAAAATTGTCGAACAGGACGAACTCGCGCGCCAGCTTGTAATGATTCGGCGCGGCCGATTCGTCAAACAGGCACAGGGCCGGATCGCTGTTGCCCTTCCCGATTGAGCCGAACACCTGGTCGTAGGTGCGATTCTCCTTGACGATATAGAGGACGTGCTCGATCGGGGACGGCTTGCCCGGCTTGGACACAATTACGCTGTCGTCGGGGAGATTGCGGAGGTCCAGATCGTCATCGCTGTAGGGCGATAAGCTCTGCGCGGTTTTGGTGTACGCATCAAGCGCCTCGCCCGACGGCGCATCGATCACCGAAAGCGTCCCGGTTTGCATCGCTCCGACGTAATACGGCCCGCGCGGGTCGCCCTGATAGGGCGTCGCGGGCTCGGTCGGGCCATGGTATCTGGGATTGGGGTAGCTGCGCGATCCGCGCCCGTTCAGCACCAGAAGATGGCCGCCGTCAAGCGTGCGCACCGCCGTCGGATACCAGCCCACCGGAATAAAACCGGTGACGCGGCTGCGCTGCTCGGAAACATCGGCCACCGCGACCACGTTCGCGTCCGAGCACGCCACGTAGAGCGTTTTCTGATCGGGGCTGAGCGCGACCGCCGAGGGCGTCATCCCCAGCGGATGGCGCGCGGTCATGGCCACGTTAATCGATTCGATGAGCTTCAACTCCTTGTTGTCGCCGACGCTCACCACAAAGACGCTGTTGGTGTTCGCCGCCGCGACGAACAAGCGGTACTGCTGATCTTTTTCGGCGCCCTCCGGATTTTTATCGGCGAGCACCATGTCGGCGGGATGCGGCCCCAGGCGCACGCTCGCCATTTCACTGCCGGTCTTGGCGTCGTACAGCGATACGCTCGCATCGGCCCAGCTCGAAACGAAAAACGCCTTTCCGTCGGGATGAAACAGAATCCGATAAGGGCGGCGACCGGTCTTGAGGTGATTCAGGACTTCGCCGCTTTTAGCGTCGAGCACCGCGACGGAATCGTGATAAAGCTCGGCCGCGTAGAGGCGCGAGCCGTCCGGGGAAACCGCGACGTCGCCGATGAAGTCCTGGGACGTTGGCTTTCCCGCAACGATGTGCATTTCGCGGACGGGCCGCAGCGTTCCCGATGAAAACGAAAATTCGAAGACCGAACCATGTGCGCCGCCGCTGGTGTACACGTGCTCGCCGTCGGGCGAAATTGCCAGGCCCAGCCACGCATCCGCCACCGGCGCGCGGAAAACTTCCTTCCACGACGCTGTGTCGAGCACGATGATCGAGGGCGGCTTAAAGCCGTTATTCAGCACCAGGAGATATTTTTTGTCCTTCGATAGCACGGACGCCATGGGCAGCGTGTCCAGGTTCACCTGCGCGCCCGCCGGTTTTAAGCGCCAGCCGTTGGACAGCAAAAACGACCCATCCGGCTGCTGGCCGACGTGTTCTCTCCAGGAGGGCTGCGAGCTGAGAACCGCCGCGCACAGAACAATGAACGCCACGCTTGAATATCGTTTCATGGAACCTCACTCTGAGTATCGTTGCGCGATCGGGAAACGCCGCCCGATGCCAAACGCCTTGGTGGTCACCTTCAATCCTGGGGCTGCCTGCTGGCGCTTATATTCGTTTCGATCCACTTTGCAGACGATGTCCTTCACCAGCGCGAGCGGCACGTTCATCCGCCGCGCGATATCCGCCGGAGTGCGGTAATGCTCGATGTAATCCTCAAGAATCGGGTCAAGCACATCATAGGGCGGCAGCGAATCGGTGTCTTTCTGATCCGGTTTCAATTCGGCCGAAGGCGGCTTGCGGAAGACGCTCTCCGGAATCACGCCGCCATGGCGGCGATTGGCGATGCGCGCCAGCGAATACACCATGGTTTTCGGGACATCGCTGATCACCGCCAGCCCGCCGCACATATCGCCGTAGAGCGTACAGTAGCCCACCGCCAGCTCGCTCTTATTCCCGGTGGTGAGCACCAGCGCGCCGGTTTTGTTGGAAAGGGCCATCAGCGTCATGCCGCGCAGCCGCGATTGCAGATTCTCCTCGGTGACGTCGGCGGAATATGCCGCGAAAACCGGAGCAAGCTGCTCGAGCATCTGCTCATAGGCAGCGGTAATCGAAATCATATCGAACCGGATGCCGAGCTTTTCCGCCAGTTCCCGCGCGTCGCGCACGCTGCCTTCCGAGGAAAAAGGCCCGGGCATGCCGATTCCCCTCACATTCTCCTTCCCCACCGCTTCGACCGCGATCGCCGCCGTGAGCGACGAATCGATCCCGCCGGACAGTCCGATCAGCACGCGCGCGAAGCCGCACTTGCGAATATAATCCCGGGTGCCGAGCACCAGCGCCTGATACACAGCTTCGCACTCGTCGGTGAAATCTTCGTGACGATCGCCGCTGCCCGCCTCGGTATCCACCAGAACCAGATCCTCTTCAAACGACCGCGCCGACGCGATCACCTCGCCTGCGGAGTTCATCGCGAAGCTCGATCCGTCGAACACAAGCTGATCGTTGCCGCCAACCTGATTGACGTAAATCACCGGCCGCTGATAACGCCGCGCCGAAGCGCGATAAATGCCGCGGCGGATTTCGCGCTTGCCCATGTTGTAGGGCGAGGCGTTGATGCAAATCAGAATCTCGCCGCCGGCCGCAAACAGTTCCTCCACCGGATCGCGGGGGTAAAGGCGCTGCTTCCAGAAACGCCGGTCGTTCCAGGCATCCTCGCAGATGGTCAGGGCGATTTTCTTGCCGCGAACCGCGCAGACATCTTCGCGCTCGGCCGGCCGGAAATAACGCGCTTCGTCGAAAACGTCGTAGGTCGGCAGCAGCATTTTGTCCTGGCGGAAGACAATGTTGCCTTGTTCGAGCACGGCGGCGCTGTTGACGGCGCGCTTGCCGGTTTCCCATGGCGATCGCGCGACGTATCCGGCGATAACGCTTAAATCCAGCGCGGCGGTTTCCTGCGCCAGCCGGCGCAGCTCGGCGTCGCTGCGCTCGATAAAGCTCGGTTTTTCGACGAGATCGCGAGGCGGATAGCCGGTGACCGCAAGCTCCGGAAAGACCACGACTTCGGCGCCGCGTCCGGCGGCGCGGCGGGCCGCCTCCGTCATCCGGTCGACGTTTGCTGAAAGATCGCCGACCGTGGGATTGATCTGCGCTAAAGCAATGCGCATCGGAATCTTTCATTGTATCGAGGGAAACGCCGCCATAAACCCAATTGGACGCACGCGCATAGAGATCGGCCGGACAATGGCCGATCCGCGCCGCGCCGCCCTTTGTTGCCTCGAAAAAATTACTTGGAGCCGCGAGCGGCCGCGCGCGTCAGGATCGGCGATTCGGCCTCGGCGGCGGCCGGTTTCTTCACCGGAGCTTCGACTTCGGTGGCGCAACCGTTCGGACATACCAGCCACAGGGCGCCATCGCGGTCCTCGATTTCCATCCGGTCCAGGCAAAACGGACACTCTACTGCTTCGGTCCTCTGCATGGCTGATGGAAGACTATCACGATTTCAGCTCGGTGTCAGGGCTCGAACAGGCCGTTTTCTTCGAATATTGTTCGCCCTCGCGCGCTGATCAGGAATTGCAGAAAATTGCGCGCGGCAACGGCGTTCGACGTCGATTTGACAATCCCACCTGCCTGCCGGATGGGCGGATAGAGATTGGCGGGGATCAGTGTTCCCCGTCCTTTGAGCAGCGTCCAGGAAGCGAGGGCGGCGTCGGCGTTGCCGCTTTCGGCGAATTGCACCGCCTGGCGCACGTTTTCGCCATAAACGATTTTCGGCTGAATCGCCGTCCAGACGCCGGAGTTTTCCAGCGCCGCGCGCGCGGCCGCGCCATACGGAGCGTGCTCCGGATTGGCGAGAGCGACGTGTTTAATTTCGGGCTTCGTCAGATCCTCAAGCGAGCGGACCGGAAATTTCGGCGACCAGACGGCGATCCGTCCCCGCGCGTAAATCACCACCGTGTCCGCGCCGATTTTGCCCGCGGCGACCAGCTCTTTTACGTAGTTCTCATCGGCGGACAAATAGACGTCGAAAGGAGCGCCGTTTTCGATCTGGTGCGCGAGCGATCCGCTGGAAGCGATGGTGAAGCGCACCGGGCCGAAGGCCTTGGCGAGCGCGGTCGTCAACGGCGCCAGATCTGACGCGGCCGCTACAACCAGATCCGCGCCGCACGCCGGCACGATCCCCAGCAGGGCCGTAACGAGGAATCTCATTTGATCTCATGATAAAGGTTCCAGGTGCGCTCAACCGCGGATTCCCAGGTGAAGCGCCGCGCCCGTTCCAGCCCGCGGCGGATCAAATCGGCGCGCAGTTGTTCGTCTGCGGCCAGCCGCATCAGCGCGGCGGCGATCGCATCCACGTCCAAAGGATCGACCAGCACGGCCGCATCGCCCGCGACCTCAGGCAAAGCGCTTCGCGAAGATGTGACCACCGGCACGCCGCGGGCCATGGCTTCCAGCACCGGTATTCCGAAGCCTTCATCGAGGGAGGGAAAGGCAAAGATCCGCGCGCGAGAGTACAGATCCTCGAGAGCGCGCGAGGAAACATAGCCTGGAACGTCGATATCGGCGCGGCGCGGGCTCTGCTCGACCGCTTCCAATTCCTTTTCCGCTCCGTATCCATCGGCGGCGCCGGCGAGCGTTAACCGCCAGCTTCGCGGCATCCGCTCGAAGGCGCGGACCAGGCGCGCAACGTTTTTTCGCCGCTGGATCGCGCCGGTAAACAGCACCAGATTTTCGCGGGGCGCGCTCGATTCGACGATATCGACGCCGTGCGGGATCACGCGGATGCGCGCCGCCGGAATCTTGAGCAGCTCTTCGGCCTGAGACGCGGTGAATTTCGATACCGCGATGATGGCGTCGCTATTTTGCGCCGCTTGCCGCGCCTGAGCAGCGAAGCGGGCGCGAAACTCGGGCGTGGAATAATCGCCGGTGAGCACAAAGAGGTCGTGGAAGGTGGACACGGTGCGGCGCCCGGGCGCGTCGACGCGCTGGTTGAGCGCGTGAAACAGATCGCCGGGCGGAGTGCCGATCAGCAGCCGCCGCGCCGCGTTTGGTGGGATGCGTTCGCGGTAGGAGCGAAGGAAGCGGTGCGGCCGGTAGCAGTAGAGAAAATTTTCGTCCCGGTGCGCCGCGGCGAGTCCGGCGATGATCCGCCGCGAATAGACGCCGACGCCCGAAAGATTCCGGCCAAGGCTGTAAGTCGCGTCCAGAGCGATCGGCACCTTTCACAGCTTACAAGCCCGGAGGACAAGATATATCCGGCGCGGGGCTTCAGCTCCGCCCCAAACGGCAGGGCTGGGGCCTGCCGTTTAGTGCGGCTCGATGGCCACGTAGAAGGTCGTGCCGCCGCGATTTACCAGCAGCAGCACGGTGTGGCCCGCTGCCCGGCGAATCGCGCGATTGAAGTCGCTGGTGTTCGAAATGGGGGTATGATCCACTTCCTGAATCACGTCGCCGGGGCGAAGACCGGTATCGGCGGCGGCGCTCCCGTCGGCGACATCGGTCACCACCACGCCCTTGGTCGAGCCGGGTAGCTGGAGCTGGCGCAGCGTCTGGTAATCGAGATCCTGCACCGAAACGCCATCCAGAGCATTCGATCCGTTGTCGGAGCCTCCGCCGGAAGAGGCGCGCGATTGATCTCCCGGCGCTTCGCCGAGCTTCACCGCCACCGTTTTTTCCACACCGCCGCGCAACAGCTTCAAATGCACGGTAGCGCCCGGAGGCAACATCGAAATGCGCAGACGCAACTGCGTGCTATTTTCCACCGGCTGCCCGTCCATTTCGCGGATGATATCGCCGCGCTGGATGCCGGCCGCCGCCGCCGGCGTATTCGGCTCCACTTCAGCCACCAGGGCGCCGCGCGTATCAGTAAGCTGGAACGACTTCGCCATGGGAGGCGTGATTTCCTGGATCTGCACGCCCAGATAGCCGCGCGAAACCTTGCCGTGCGCAATCAACTGATCCATTACCGCGCGCGCCATGTTTACCGGCACCGCGAATCCGATCCCTTGATTTCCGCCGCCGCCGCCCGAAAGAATCGCCGTGTTGATGCCGATCAGATCGCCGCGCATATCCACCAGCGCGCCGCCGGAATTTCCGGGATTGATCGCCGCGTCGGTCTGAATGAAATCCTCATAGCCCTGCGGGTTCAGATCGAGACCGTCACGCTCGGTGCGGCCTTTTGCGCTCACAATTCCCATGGTCACGGTATGACTCAGGCCGAACGGCTGGCCCATGGCCAGCACCAGGTCGCCGACGCGCACCTTGGAAGAATCGCCCAAGGGCAGCGTGGGCAGGCCGGTGGCCTCGATCTTCAGCACGCCGATGTCGGTTTTCGGATCAGTGCCGATGATTTTGGCCTTGAAATTCCGCTTGTCCAAAAGGGTCACGTTGATCTCGTTGGCGCCTTCGATCACGTGATTATTGGTCAGAATGTAACCGTCGGATTTGACGATTACACCCGAACCCAAGCCGCGCTCGCGCTGCTGCGGCGCGCGGAACTGCCGCCCGAAGTTATCGCCGAAGAATTGGCGAAAGAAAGGGTCCATGAAAAACGGCTGATCGCCGTTGGTCATCCGTACGATCTTCGAAGAAGAGATGTTGACCACCGCCGGTAAGTCTTTTTCGACAATTGGCGCGAATGTGGTTTGAATTCCCGCCATCGATTGCGGAGCGGCGGACTGCGGCGCCGCCGCGACTTCCGGCACCTGGAAATAGGGCGTCAGAGCCCTGGACCCGACCAGAATGCCGGCCCCGCCGGCAAGCAAACAATACAGCACAATACGAAGCCGTCGCACCCGATTCATTTGCGCTATTCTCCTTGCTGGCTCCAGATTAAGCTCGCCCCGGCAATCGACCAATCCCGGCTTCGGGGGATCTGAGGACCCAAAAGGGCGGGGGAACGCCCGGGCCGCGCGGTCAGGCTTAGAGGGGAACCCAACCGGGCAGATCCCGCACGTCCTGCTTTTTGGGCGCCTGCGGTTTGTCCAGATGGAGCGGGCGGACGGATTCATAGCCGAGCACGACGTGGTACAGCAGCCAATCGAAGAAGAAGCTGACGCGATTTTCCAGCTCCTCCTCGACGTAGATTTCGAGCGAATTACGGGCCAAGCCTTGCGATCGCGCGAAATCGACGATGCGGCTTTTCAGAAGATGAAGCGCGCGCATAACCTGATGCAGCGGGATGCCGTTTCGCGCGCAGCCTTCGCCAAAGGTAAAGTGCAGGCGCTCGGCCTGATTATCGGTGGCGATGCCCGGCCAGCGATCGAGCGCTTCAATGATGCGATGGAACCAGGCGGCGACATCGCAGCGGCTATCGATCAGGCCGGCGAGCTCGGGCTCGAGGCGCACACGATCGATGGCTCCGCTGACGATCTGGCCGCGGTGATCCTGGATCAGTTGCGGTAAAGTCTCGGCGTACAT
>JAJPHS010000060.1 GCA_021325175.1 Terriglobia bacterium | reverse complement strand
TGTTTCAAGCGAGATCGGCTCCTGCGCGATGCGCAGCACCTTGCGGACTTTGCCGACGGGCAGCTCCATTTTGACGGCAAGCTCCTCGGTGGTCGGCTCGCGTCCCAGATCCTGCTGCAACTGGCGCTGCATGCGGACCAGCTTGTTGATGGTTTCGATCATGTGGACCGGGATACGAATGGTCCGCGCCTGATCGGCGATGGCGCGGGTGATCGCCTGCCGCACCCACCAGGTGGCGTAGGTGGAAAATTTGTAGCCGCGCCGATAATCGAATTTATCGACGTCCTTCATCAGGCCGATGTTGCCTTCCTGAATCAGATCGAGGAACTGCAAGCCGCGATTGGTGTAGCGCTTGGCGATGGAGACGACCAGCCGGAGATTGGCCTCGATGAGCTGTTTTTTGGCGATCTCGGCTTCCTGCTCGCCTCTTTCGACGATTTGCAGAGTGCGGCGGAGCTCGGTCGCGCTCGCGCCGGATTCCTCCTCAAGCTGCGAAATGCGCTGGCTGTGCTGGCGCATCTCCTTGCGCATGGCCGCGGAGCCGCCGTGGGCGCCGTTGCCCGGCGTTTCCAGCTTGCGCTGGATGCGGGCGATTTCGCGCTCGATCGGCTTCAGTTCCTCGACGGCGCGGCGCAGGCTTCCGGCGAGAGCGCGGCGCGTGGCGGAGCTGAAATGAATTTTGCGAATGAGGCGGGAGATGTTGACCATCGTCCGCGCCAGGCTCCAGCGCAGGGACCGATGCATCTTGGGCTTCATGCCGCGCGAAATGGTTTGCAGTTTTTGCCGGAATTGCTGAGCCTTTTTGTAATGCTTTTCGATTTCCGCGATGGTGGCGGCGAGCTCATTGGACTGCTCGATGACGCTTTCGTCGGTGACGACCAGATCCGGCATGACCAGGATGTCGCGAACGGCCGTGGGATCGCGCGCCAGGACCTGGTTGAGCGCGAGAATTTCGCGAATCACCAGCGGCGATCGCGAAAGGGCCTTGCGCACGGCGGACTGCCCACGCTCGATGCGCTTGGCCAGCTCGATTTCGCCCTCGCGGGTGAGCAGCGGCACGGTGCCCATCTCGCGCAGGTACATGCGGACGGGATCGTTGGTTTTATCGCTGAAATCCTGGGCGAGATCGAGGTCGCCCAGCTCCTCGCCTTCCTCGATTTTCTTGTCGAATTCGAGCTTGGGCTCCTCGAGAATTTCGACGCCGGCGCTATCGAGCTCCGTCAGCAGATCGTCGAGTTCGCGGCCGCCGGGATAATCTTCGGTGAGAAGCTCGTTGACTTCGTCATAGAGAACGTAGCCCTTCTCTTTTCCGGTGTCCATCAATTGCTTCAGCCGGCCGAATTTGTCGTCAATCGCCACAATACCCCAGGGCTCGCTACTTTCTTTAGCGCCCTCCGAATCCCCATATTGAGAAGCGCCGAACCGATTACGTTAAGTGTACAACACGTCCCACGGCGCTGGCCGGCTATTCGCCTGCTCCAGGCTCGCCGTGTTTCCGGATTTTCTCCAATTCCGCGATAATGCCGAGCGCTTCTTCCACTCTGCCCTCACGCTCGGCTTGTTTGACCCGGGCGCGCAATTCGGCAACGCGCTGTTTTCGCCGGTCGGCTTCCAGGCGGCGCAGACAGGCCTCAGCCTGCTCCAGCGCGACTGCTTCTTCCATTTTCTCATCGGCAGAGAGCAGGAGGTGCAATAGATCGCGCGCGGCGGGGCTGAGGCGGCCTTCGAGCGCTGAATACGTTGAGTTTTCCGCGTGCCGCAGGGCGTCGAAAATCTCCCGGGAAACGAAGTTTTGCGTGACCTCGCCGGCCAGGCGGGGGAGCATCTGCCCGCGGGCCTCATCGCTTGCGAGCAGAGCGGTCAATAAAATCCGCTCCAGCGCGGGGATGGCGGGGGCGGCGGGAGCGGCGGCGGGCGCGCGGCGCTCGGCGGCGGCCTTCTTGAACTGATCGAGCACCAGTCCCGGATCGACGCCCAAATAGCCGGCCAGATCGCCGGCGATCGCGGCCCGTTCGAGCTTGTCGGAAATTTTGTTCACGGTCGGCAGCAGGAACTTGAACGCATCCATGCGGCCTTCGGCCGAGCGCATATCGAAGCGCGCGCGAGCACGGTCCGCGAGCCAGTAGAAATAGCCGCTCGCTTCCTCTAATTTTTTGCGATAGGCATCGGCGCCATGTTCCTTGATATATTCATCCGGATCGAGGCCGCCGTCGAGCGTGACCACGCGAATATGCAGACCCTCGTCCAGAATCAACTGCGCGCGCTGCTCGGTGGCGCGCGCGCCGGCGGAATCCGGATCGAAGCTCATCACCACCGCGTCAGCGTGGCGGTGAATCAACCGCACCTGCGCGTCGGTGAAGGCGGTCCCACAAGGCGCGACGACTTCCTTAATGCCCGCCGAATAAACTCCGATCACGTCCATGTACCCCTCAACCAGGATCGCGCGGGCGGAGCGGCGCATGCCGTCGCGCGCGCGATGCGCGTTGTATAAAACAGATGATTTTCGATAAATCGGCGTTTCGCTGGAATTGAGATATTTGGGCTGATCCTCGTCGCGCAGGGCGCGTCCGCCGAAAGCGATCACTTTGCCGGCGTCGTTATGAATCGGAAACATCAGCCGGCCGCGGAAAAAATCGTAGGTCGATCCGTCCTCGCGGCGGCGGATAAGCCCGCTCGCCTCGATTTCCCGAGACGTGAATCGCTCCTGGGCCAGCCGCCGTGCGAGGGACTGGCCGGAACTATCGGCATAGCCGAGAGCGAAGGTCTCGATCATCTCCGCGCCGACGCCGCGCCGCTCCAGGTAGGCGCGAGCCTCCGCGCCCCGGGGATCGCGCAAATTGGCCTGATAAAAACTTGCCGCGATGGCGTGAATTTCGTAAAGCGCGGCGCGCAGCTTCGATTCCTCGTCGGAATATTCGGCGCGCCGCGGCATCGGGATGCCGTTGCGCTCCGCCAGAAACTTCAGCGCCTCGGGAAAGGTGAGGCCGTCGATCTCCATCACGAAATTCAAGGCGTCGCCGCCTTTTCCGCAGCCGAAGCATTTAAAAAATTGGCGGGTCTGATTGACCGAAAACGACGGAGTTTTTTCCTGATGAAAAGGGCAGAGGCCGATCCAGCGGCCGCTCGATCCGCTGCGCTTCAGGCGCACGTATTCGCCGATCACCTTGACAATGTCAATCGAGGATTTGAGCTGATCGACGAATTCCATGTACGATGTTTTATCGTTTTCTCGCCAGCGTCACTCCGTCGCCGAGCGGGATCATGCTCAGGTCGATGCGCTCGTCGCGATGCAGTTTATCGTTGAATTCCCGCAGCGCTACGGTGTCTTCATCCTGTTCGCGGGGGTCGGCGACGCGCCCGGACCATAAGACGTTATCGACCATAATCAAGCCGTTGGGACGCAGCAGCTCCAGCGCGTTTTCATAATAATTAACGTAATTGGTTTTGTCGGCGTCGATGAAGGCGAAGTCGAAGTTGTTCTCGCCGCGGGCTTGCATGGCGCGCAGCGTGTCGAGCGCGGGCGCGATGCGCAGGTCGATCATCGCATCGACGCCGGCTTCTTTCCAGTAGCGCCGCGCCACGGAGGTATATTCCTCGCTGATGTCGCAGGCCACGATCGTTCCCTCGGGCGCGATCGCCAGCGCCGCCGCAAGCGAGCTGTAGCCGGTGAAGACGCCGATCTCCAGCGTGCGGCGCGCGCCCATCAATCGCAGCAGCATCGCCATGAACTGGCCGTGTTCGGGCGTGATCTGCATTCGCGCGCGGGGATGCGCGGCGGTTTCCTGGCGCAATCGCGCCAGAATTGGCGGCTCGCGCAGGGAATGGCGTTGCAGGTAATCGTAGATGATTTCGGGAAGAAAGAGATCGCCGGCCATGAAGTGAAATTATGGCATCTTCCGGCTGGAGCAAACGAATCCGGTCATCGCGAAGAAAAAGGCGGCGAGCGCCGGGCGCTGCTGCATCGGATAATCGACCAGGCAGTGCGCGAAGACGGCGAGCATGCCGATGCCCCACAGCGAGCGCAGCGCGGGAGAAATGGTGAGCGCGGCGATCGCCAGCATGATTGCGAAAAACGGCACGCCTCCCTCGACGGCCCATTGAATCCAGTCGTTGTGCGCCTGATTGACATAATGGCCGTCGTCGAAGCGCGCGTAGGCGGGATAGGCGTCGGCCCAGACGCCGAGCCCGAAGCCGGCCAGCGGGTGGTCGCGAATCATGGCGAGCGAGCTGCGCACCAGCTCGGCGCGCATCCCAAAAGGATGGGGCTCCTGGAAACGGCGCCAGATGGTTTCCCATCCGACGATGGCGGTGAAGAGCACGATGGCGGCGAGGCTTGCGCCGGCGACGCGGGCCAGCGCTCGGCCGGAGATGAGCTTTCGAAGACAGGCGGCCGCGGGCGTAAGGACGATCTCCGCCAGGCAGAGCAGCGAGCCGGTTCGCGATCCGGCGGCGATGACGGACGCGAACAGCATCGCCGCGATGGCGACGTACAGCGCGGAGCGTTTGCGATCGAGAACCGCTTTCAGAATGGCGAAGGGAAGCACGGTTTCGACGAACGCCGCGTATTGATTGCGATAAACGAACGGGCCGAGCGTGGGCAGCCCGGTGCCGGTATCGAACCACCAGAATATTTTTCCGGGCGGGGAAGAGAGCGCGGTGAAGATGGCGAAAACGCCGAGCACACCCGCGAAAATCAACGTCGCTTGGAGAATGCGCTCCTTTCGCGCGACGTAAAGCGCCAAAGAGAATGCGGCCAGGTTGGTGATCCAGTTCAACACCGCGTCGCCGGTGCGCCAGGCGTCGATGGTCTGATGCGCGGCGATCTGCGCCACTCCCCAGAGGGCGGCGACGGCCAGCAGCGCCGCGACCGGATGCCAGCCGATTTGAAATCGCCGCCTGAGGATGGTGAATGCCGCGAGCGCGAAGAGCGCGATTTGAAACGCCGCGACCGCCCATCGGCCGGGAATCCACATGGTCAGGATTCCGGCAAAGAGGATAACGGCAAAAAGCACGGCGAACGGCCATTGTAACCTGACTCATATGAGCCTCCCAAGCGAGCGGATCGCGATCGGTCCGGATGAATTCGAACAAGCCCGGCGGCGGGTTTCCGCGCACGCCTACCATACGCCGCTGCTGACGTCGCGCATTTTGAGCGAGCGCACCGGATTCGAGATTCGTCTGAAAGCGGAAATGTTCCAGCGCGGCGGATCGTATA
>JAJPHS010000049.1 GCA_021325175.1 Terriglobia bacterium | reverse complement strand
TTCAGGTATCCACGCAATTCAGGGCGTGGTAAATTAGATTCGTGGTTCGTCCGGTCGCCCGTTACACCGCTTCCCGCCGCTACGTCTTGCTCGCCTTCGTTACCCTGATCGCCGCGTTGTTGAGCACCTCCATCGCGCTGCGCTGGCCGCAGGCCTGGGTTGCGGTGGCGATGTTTACGTTGACCGCGATCGGCATTTCGCTGCTGGCGTTCCGCCCGGCGATCGAGATTCACGAGACGCATCTTGCCGTGGGCCGGCGCCTGATCCCGTGGAAGGAAATCCGGCGAATCGATCACACCGGATGGTCCGCGCCGCTGGCGGTTTATCTCACGCTGGCCGATCAGAGCCGCATGCTGGTGCTGCACGCCGGCAACATCGATTCCTGCTCCGGTCTGCTGCGTCACCTGCGGCGCTATGCGCGCGAAGCGCTGCTTGACGGGATTCCTTATAAACAGTTCTGGGGCGAGGCGCCGGAGGCCAAGCAGCTCCCGCCGGGGCGATATCCCCTGCTTCGGCCCGAAGACGAAAATGAAGTCGAACGCTTGTTCCAGCGGCTGAAGTCGGTCGGCCGGCTGGATGAAAAATAAGAGAGCCTGGCTGGCGGCCGCGGGCCTGATGGCGCTCGCGCTGGCGATTTTTCATTCGGCGCTTCTGGGGGCCTGCGGCGATTTCCTGGTGAAAGCCGAGCCGCCGCGCAACGCCGATCTCGCGGTGGTGCTCGCCGGGGATTTCAGCGGAAGCCGCGTCACCACCGCCGCCGAACTGGTCCGCGAAGGCTACGCGCCCAAGGCGCTGTTGAGCGGACCGTATGGCGTGTACGGCTACTATGAGTCCGAGCTGGCCCTCGGATTCGCGGAAAAGCAGGGCTTTCCCGCGAGTTATTTCGAAAGCTTTCATCATCACGCGCTATCGACCAGGGAGGAAGCGGCGGCCATTATTCCGGAGCTGCGCCGCCGCGGAGCAAAGACGATTCTGCTGGTGACCAGCGATTATCATACCCGCCGCGCCGCGAAACTTTTTCGCGCGGCCGCGCCGGACCTCACGTTCATCGCCGTCGCCGCGCCGGATGAATATTTTTCCCCGCACGGATGGTGGCGCGACCGCCAGGGGCGCAAAACATTCGCGATCGAATCGATGAAAACGGTGGCGGAATGGCTCGGGATGTAAGGGCCGCGTGGAAATTCGCCGCGCCCTACCTGTGGCGCTACCGGCGCGGATTCGCGCTGGGATTCGGATCGCTGATCATAAAGGACGCTTTGGGCGCGGCGCTGCCGCTGGCGATGCGCGCTTCAATCGACGCGCTGACCGCCGGCCGCGCGCTGCGAATCGTGCTCGCCTTTTGCGGGCTGATGGTGCTGATCGCGCTGGCCAAGGGCGTTTTCCAGTATTGGATGCGCGTGATCCTGATCGGAATCTCGCGCGACGTCGAGTTTGATTTGCGCAACGATCTGTTCGCGCGGCTGGTGACGCTCGATTCCGGATTTTACTCGCGCATGCGCACCGGCGATATTCTGGCGCGCGCCACCAACGACATGAACGCGGTGCGGATGATGCTCGGGCCGGGAATGATGTATCTGTTCGAGACCTCCTTCACGCTGATTTTCGCCGTCGCCGTGATGCTGCGCGTCGATTGGCGGCTGACGCTGGTCGCCATGGCGCCGGCGCCGCTGGTCAGCATCGCGGTGCTGGGATTCGGGCGCCGCATTCACGATCGATTCGAGCAGATCCAGGGCATGTTCTCCGATATCAGCAGCCGCGTGCAGGAAAATCTCTCCGGAGTGCGCGTGGTGCGGGCCTACGTTCAGGAACACGCGGAGCTGAAGCTGTTCGAGCGCGTCAACTCCGGCTACATCGCCGAAAACGTCCGCCTGGCGCGCATTTCCGGCCTGTTCAACGCCTCGCTCACGGCGCTGATCGGCCTGACGTTCCTGCTGGTGTTGTGGGCCGGCGGATGGCAGTTCGCGCGCGGCCGCATCAGCCTCGGCAGCTTTGTGATGTTTTTCACCTACATGAACATGCTGGTGTGGCCGATGATCGCCATGGGCTGGGTGGCGAATCTGGTGGAGCGCGGCCGCGCGTCGCTCGAGCGCGTTCGCGCGCTGCTCCAGGAGCGGCCGTCGATTGCCGCGCCCGCGCATCCGCGTCCGCTGCCGTCTCCCTTGCGCGGCGAAATCGATTTTCGCGGCGTCTCGCTGCGCTATGGCGATCGCGCGGCGCTGCGCGGGATCGATCTGCGCATCCGCGCCGGCGAAATGGTGGCCATTGTGGGACACACCGGCAGCGGCAAGAGCACGCTGGCGCATCTGATCCCTCGCCTGGTCGACCCAAGCGAAGGCGCGGTGCTGCTGGACGGCATCGATCTGCGCGAATTCGCGCCCGAGGATCTGCGCCGCGCCATCGGATACGTGCCGCAGGAAACTTTTCTGTTCAGCGCAACGCTCGGCGACAACATCGCCTTCGGCGTGAACCATGCCACGGCGGAGCAGATCGAGCGCGCCGCCGCCATCGCCGGACTCGCGCCCGACATCGCCGGATTTCCCGAAGGCTATCGCACCATGGTCGGCGAGCGCGGGATCACTCTTTCCGGCGGCCAGAAGCAGCGCGCCGCGATCGCCCGCGCCATTCTGCGCGATCCGCGAATTTTGATCCTGGACGACGCCCTCGCCAGCGTCGATACGGCGACCGAGGAGCGTATTTTGAACGGCCTCGCCTCGATCATGCGCGGCCGCACGACCATTCTCATTTCCCATCGCATCTCCACGGTTCACGCAGCGGACCGGATTTTCGTTCTCGACAACGGCCGGCTCATCGCCCAAGGCTCCCACGAGGAACTGCTGAAGCTCGGCGGCTATTATGCCGATCTTTACCGGAAGCAGTTGCTTGAGGAGGAACTGGAAGCGATCTGAAGCTCCGGCTTGCGGCTCGGGACTTTCTTGGCTTTCCGGTGCTATTCTTCGCTTAATATCCGCTCGGGAGGTTTTGTCGTGCGCCGGCGTTTCGCGCTTTTTTTCTTCATTTCGCTGTTCGCGTTCCCGCAGACCAATGGAAGCTTGACCGGATCGGTGGTGGACCCCTCCGGCGCGGCCGTGCCGAAGGCCTCGATCCATCTGTTCCTGCACGGCGGCAAGCGCCCGCTCTTTACCACCGCGACCAATCGCGACGGGGCATTCGCCATCGAGAGCATCCGCCCGGATTCCTACGATCTGGAAGTTCAGGCCGCCGGTTTCCAGACCTATCGAGTGGAAAACGTGAAGATCGATCCGAGCCGCCCCACCGATCTGCCCGCGCTCAAGCTGAGCCTGGCTTTGACCGCGGCCAGCGTCGAGGTGACCGCGAACGCGGAGACGATCCAAACCTCCAGCCCGACCATTTCCACCACCATCACCGCCGATCAGATCCAGCGGCTGCCCATCGGGGATCGCGATCCGCTGGCGTTTATTTCCACGCAGGCGGGCGTCGGCGCGAATCAGTTCGCGACCAATATCAACGGGCAGCGCGAATCCTTCAGCAACGTCACGCTGGACGGCGTGAACATTCAGGACAACTATCTTCGCGATAACGATCTCGATTTCACGCCGAATCTTCTGCTGCTCGATCAGGTGAAGGAAGTGACCATCACCACCGCGCTTTCCGGCGCGGAAGCGAGCGGCGGATCGCAGGTGAACTTCGTCACTCCCTCCGGCACCAATGATTTTCACGGCAAGCTGTATTGGCAAAACCGCAACAACGATTTCGCCGCCAACGATTTTTTCGATAATCGCGACGGCAACGGATTGCCGCGCCTCAATTTGAATCAGGCCGGCGGCGCGATCGGCGGTCCGGTGAAGCGCGACAAGCTTTTTTTCTACGCCAACTACGAAGCCTACCGTCTGGTGAGCCAAACCGAGGAGGACGCGACCATTCTCACGCAAACCGCGCGCAACGGGATCTATTCCTATATCGATCCCGCCGGCAGGCTGCAGCAGGCGAATATTTTACAGATCACCGGATTGCCTCCGGATCCGGCCGTGCAGGCGCTGATCAGCCAGATCCCCACGCCGGACAAAATCAATAATCTTCGCGTCGGCGACAGCCAGCCGGGACAGTTGCTGAACACCGCCGGCTATTCTTATCTGGTTCGCAACAACCGCGATCGCGATCATGTGACCGGCAAAATCGATTACAACATTTCGACCCGGCATGTTCTATCCGGCTCTTATGCCTATAACCGCGATTACGTCGATCGCCCCGACGTTGCCGTGTCCTATTCGACGATTCCGCCGGTAAGCAACAACGATCACGTGAAGTTCGGCGCGCTGAGCTGGCGCTGGAGCCCCACCGCGTCGCTCACCAACGAGCTGCGCGGCGGTTTGAATTTCGCTCCGGCGACATTCGATATGACCGGGCCGTTTCCGTCCTACATTATCGGCAACACGGATTTCACTTCGCCCGTCGCCGCCGCGCAGTTTTTGCCGCAGGGCCGCAACACCAGAACGAGAAGCATTCAGGACAACGCCTATTGGGTGCTCGGCAAGCACACGATTCAATTCGGATACCAATATCAGGGCGTGCGCATCCGCAGCTACGATTACGGCGGCACGATTCCCACTTATAACATCGATATCAATTCCTCCCGCCAGCAGCATAACCTGCTCGGCTTCGCCGACCTGCCCGGCATCGGCGCCACCGATCTCGATAATGCCAATGAGCTGCTGGCGACTTTGGCCGGCCTGCTCGATAACGACAGCGTGGTCTACAACGTGACCAGCCGCACATCGGGTTTCGTTCCCGGCGCCCCGTGGGTGCGCAATTTCATCTACGATAATCACGCCTTCTACGGCCAGGACGAATATAAAGTTCGCAAGAACACGACGGTGACGCTCGGGCTGCGGTGGGATTATTATGCGCCGGTGAATGAAGCGAACTCGCTCGAGTTGCAGCCGGCGCTTGAAGGCGGCAACGCCTTTCCGTCGCTGCTCGATCCCAACAACTCGCTGGTGTTTTACGGCAATTCCGTAAATCAGCCCTATTATCGGAAAAACCTCCGCAACTTCGCGCCAAACGCGGGATTCGCCTGGGACGTTTTCGGCGACGGCAAGACGTCGCTGCGCGCCGGTTACGCGCTGCGCTACGTCGACGATCAGATGGTGGAGGTAACCGACGGATTCACCGCGACCAATCCCGGGCTCCAGGCTTTTCCCGGGAACTTCGATCTGAGCGGAACCGTCAGCCATCCTCCGCCGATTCCGGTGCCTCCCTTCCAGGCGCCGACCTCGTTCGCCACGCAGTATCAGCTCAACCCCGGCGTGTATTTCACGCTGATCAATCCCAAGCTGAAGCAGCCTTACGATCAGCAATTCGCCGTCGCCATCCAGCACGAATTCAAAGGCGCCATTGTGGAACTGCGCTACGTCGGCGATCATGCGACCGAGTTACTGCGCGGCTTCGATCTCAATCAGGAAAATATCACGGCCAACGGATTCCTTAGCAATTTTTTGATCGCGCGGAACAACGGGTTTCTCGCGCTCCAAAAAAACGGCGTTTTCAATCCCGCCTATAACGCCTCGATTGCCGGCAGCCAGCCGCTGCCGGTCTTCTCGCATCTGGCCGGCGGAGGCGAGCTCCGGAATTCAACCTACGACGCGCTGATCGAGAATGGCGAAGCGGGCGAGCTCGCCTATCAATACACCATCAACGGAGAAAACGGCACGCTGAATTTTTTCCCCAATCCCAACGCGCTCAGCGCGGTGTATCTCGATAATTTCAGCAACTCCCATTACAACTCCGGCCAGGTGGAGGTGCGGCGCAGGTTTCAGCGCGGCCTGTCCTTTCAGGTGAATTATGTTTTTTCGAAATGGCTGAGCGACGCCGCGGGACTGGATCAGAACCGTTTCGAGCCTTTTCTGGATATCCACAACACCAGACTCGAATACGCGCGCACGCCCACCGATTTGACGCATCAGTTCAAGGCGAACTATTCCTACGAACTGCCGCTCGGCGCCGGCCACGCGCTGCATTTGCGCGGCGGATGGAACCGGCTGCTGGAGGGCTGGAGCACCAGCGGGATTCTCTCCTGGATTTCGGGCAATCCCTTCTCCATCACCACGGCTTCGCAAACGGCCGCCGGTTGGGGCACTTTCCTGCGCGAGGATTTTTCGGGCGAAAACATGGCCAATACGGCGCTCACGCGCGGCCAGATCGATAATCTTTTCGGCGTGCGCATGACCGGCGAAGGGCCATATTTCATCGCTCCCTCCACCATCGGGCCGGGCGGCTTTGGAGTTTCCGCCGCCGGAAACGCGCCATTTTCCGGACAGGTCTTCACTAATCCCGGTCCCGGGATGCTGGGCCAATTGCAGCGCCGCCAGTTCACCGGCCCTCCGGTTTTCTCGATGGACGCCGCCGTGATCAAGAACACCAGCATCGACGAGCGGTGGAGGGTCCAGCTTCGCATTGAAGCGCTGAACGTTTTTAATCACGTCGCTTTCGGCGTTTTCAGCAACAATATGGCGATCAATACCGCGCAGTTCGGACAAATCACCACGCTCGCCAACGCGCCGCGGCAGTTGCAATTCAGCTTAGCGGTGCAATTTTAAAATTGCCGCGCCCGATCAGGCCTGATCGAGCGCCGCCGCCAGCCGGGCCATCTTTTTCGCGAATGCGGCGGGTTCCTCATCGCGGGCGCGATTCAGCGTGCCCACCGTAATCTCCAGCGCGATATCGTGCGCGGAGCCGTCGTCCTGAACGGCGTAGCCGCCGGAGAGCTTGCGCGTCACCTCGCGCGCCAACGCCATGGCGCCGCCCGGCTGCGGGTCGACAATCGCGGCCAGGCACTGCGCGGACCAGCGCCCCACCGCTCCGCCGGCCGTATTTTGAAGCCGCGCCGCCGCTTCCTCAATCGCCCGCTCGACGAGGGCGTGCGGATGACGCGCTTCGATGCGCTGCAAATTGCGAATATTGACGAAAAGCAGACAAAACGGCGCGTTTCGCGAGAGAAGCTGTTCGATCGTTTGATCGATCTTCAGCCGGGACAAAAGTTCCACGGCCGGCGACGCGGATCGGGGCGATCCCCGCGCCTGATGCAGCAGGCGGATCTCATCGCGCAGTTGCGCCACCGCCAGTTGATTTTCGCGGCGCATCTGTTCCAGGCTCGCCGCGATCCGTGTCGCCGCGACGCGGATGCCGCGCCGCATCTCCTCGATCGACTCCTCCCCGGCCAGCCGCTCCAGCCGGTGCAGCTCCTGCTCCATTTTTTGGCCATAATCCGCGCCGCTGCCGGCGATGCCGGCCGTGAACGTCTCCACCGCTTTGGCGCTGGCCTCCAGGTCTCGCCGCAGCCGCTCCAGGCGGGCCCCGGCGCGATCGCGATAATCGCGCAGCTCGCCGCTCACCGCAGAGTGAATCTCGCGCATTTTCTCCGGCGAGCCGGCATCGCGCCACCCCGCTTCCAGGCTTTGGACGCGGCGGCGAAATTCCGCGGCCTCGCGCGCGTCCACCTCGATTGCGTAAACCGCCATCGCCCGCAGCGCCAATTCATAACAGGCGGCCGCTGTTTTGTGAAGCTCGCCCAGCCGTTCGATTTCGTTTACCGATTTGCGGATGGAGATCACCGGGATCCGTCCCACGGACTTATCGGCAACCGGAAAGAAGAATTGAGAAAAATTTTCGCGCGGCGCTAATGAATCGTCCGCGTCTTGCGATTCATGTAGTCCATCAGCAGATACTGGCCGAGCGTGTACGGCGTCGTGAAGTATGCCTTGCCGCGGCATAGCTCGGTGACCTTCTGAATAAAATTCACCAGGCCGTAATCGCTGGCGAGCATGAAGGTGTTGATCAAAATTCCCTGGCGCTTGCAGCGGCTTACTTCCTCCAGCGTGCGGCTGATCACCAGCGGATCCAGGCCGAAGGCGTTGCGGTAAATGCGGCCGTCATCGAGCGTCAGCGCGCTCGGCTTGCCGTCGGTGATCATGATGATCTGCCTCATGTCCTTCTTTTCCTGCGAAAGCAGGCGCTGCGCCAGAATCAGGCCGTCGCGCGTGTTCGTATAATAGGGCCCCACCTGCACCCGCGCCAGTTCCTCGATCCGCAGCTCCTCGGCGGAATCATGGAACAGGACGCAGCGCAGCGAATCGCCCGGATATTGCGTGCGGATCAGGTGCGCCAGCGCCAGCGCAACTTTTTTCGCGGGAGTGAACCGATCCTCGCCATATAAAATCATGCTGTGGCTGCAATCGAGCATCAGCACCGTGGCGCAGGAGCTTTGATATTCGGACTGATGAACGTGCAGATCCTCGTATTCCAGATTCAGCGGCAGCTTGACGCCTTCGCGGCGCAGCGCGGAAAACAACGTCGCCGGAATATCCAAATTCAACGTATCGCCGAATTCATAGCGCTTGGCCGCTCCCGCTGCTTCGATCCCGGTCGCCAGGTCGCGCGTGTCGTGCGCTCCAAAACTGGCGTGGCCGAGCGACCCCAGCAGATCTTTTAACGTCTTGAATCCGAGAAAATCGATGCTTTTATCGGTGACTTTCACCTCGATTTTCGCTTCTTTCTGGCCCGCGCCGCCCGATTGCGGATCGGTGTTGATGTAGCCCTCCTCCACCAGCTTCTGCACCAACCGGTTCAGCAGTTGATCGAGCTGCTCCGGGCTCATCTGCTCCAGTTGCTGGCGGATCTGTTCGGCGCGCTGCGGATCGAACATCTCGCCGCGTTCCAGGGCCTGCTCGATGGCGCGCTTCAAATCCTCAAGCGAGCGCTGATTCAGCTCGCTGAACTGCATATACGGATTTTGAAAGCCGCTTTCAAGGAAAAAATCGGCCAGAGCCTTGAGTAAATCCTCGGCGCTGAGGCCGAAATCCTCGCCGGTATATCGCGAATATCGAACCGATTTCATTGGTACTGCCTTTTCTTGCTCTTATCCTCCGGCGGAGGCTCGCGGCGGCGCGGCTCCGCCATGAACCCGGCTTCCTCATTGCGGCTGATGCGCCGGTGCGCGTACAGGCCTTCCAGAATAAATTCGGCCGCCGAGGCGCGGACCGCGTCCGGTTCGCTCGCGCCCAAGCCGAGCACGCCGGTCTTTTCCATCAAGCCCTGAATCCGGCTCAGATCCTTCACCATCGCCGGCGAGCTCGCCGTCTCGTCCAGCTTCAACGATCCGCCCAGCTCGAACCACTGCACCACCTGCGACAGATTCTCGCCGTCGAAATACTGGGTGAAGACTTTGCCGACCGCCAGCCGGATCAGCTCGCGCGCCACCTGATCGCCGCCCTTCAGCTCGCCTTCGTATTCCAGCTCCAGCTTGCCCGTGATCGACGGCAGCGCGGCGTAAATATCGAGCACGCGCGGCACGGCGACCGCTTCGCCGCTCATCAGCGCGCGGCGCTCCGCGTTGGAGGCGACGTTTTCCAGCACCGAGATCGGCAACCGCTGGCTCACGCCGCTGCGTTTGTCCACTTTTTTATCCTCGCGCGCGGAAAACGCGAGCTGCTCGACAATTTCGCGAATATAATCCGGCACGCGCAGCTCTACCGGAGACGTGCGCGACGTCCAGGACTCCTGCTCGGTGATCGCCAGCCCGTGCTCCAGCGTCGCCGGATAATGCGTGCGAATCTCGCTGCCGATGCGATCCTTCAACGGCGTGATAATCTTTCCGCGCGCCGTGTAGTCTTCCGGATTGGCGGTGAACACCAGCAGCACGTCGAGCGGCAGCCGGACCGGATAGCCCTTAATTTGCACGTCGCCTTCCTGCATGATGTTGAACAGCCCAACCTGAATCTTCCCCGCCAGGTCGGGCAGCTCATTGATGGCGAAAATCCCGCGATTGGCGCGCGGCAGAAGACCGTAGTGGACCGTCAGCTCGTCGGAGATGTTCTGCCCCTGGCGCGCGGCCTTGATCGGATCGATGTCGCCGATCATATCCGCGATGGTAACGTCCGGCGTCGCCAGCTTTTCCACGTAACGCTGCTCGCGCGGCAGCCAGGCGATCGGCGTATCGTCGCCTTTGGCTTCGATCAGATCGCGGCAGGCGCGGCAGATCGGCGAGAACGGATTGTCGCGGATCTCGCATCCGGCCACGTAGGGCATCTGTTCATCCAGCAGGTTGATCAGCATGCGGATCAGCTTGGTTTTCGCCTGCCCGCGGAGCCCCAGAAGAATGAAATTATGACGCGACAGGACCGCGTTGACGATCTGCGGCACCACGGTGTCTTCATAGCCGACAATGCCGGGAAAAAGCTTTTCCTTGCGTTCCAGCTTGCAAATCAGATTTTGGCGAAGCTCATCCTTCACGGTGCGGCGCGCCAGCGTGGTCGGATAATTTTTGTAGCCGCGAAGCGCCCCGAGAGTTTCGGGGAAAACGGAGGGGTGTTTCATTACTGCTTCCTACCGCGATTGTATCAATTTGGTATGCTCAGTCCGTTCCAGAGATCATGAATGAACTTTCCCCAGCGGATTTTCGCCGCTTCTGGCAACGGCTCCAGGCCATGGGATTAAACGCCTACGAAGCCCGATCGTACCTGGTGCTGGTGGGCCATCCGCGTTTCAAGGCCCTGGAATTGGCGGCTCGCGCGCATGTGCCGCGGCAAAAAATCTACGAAGTGCTGGACAGCCTTGTCGAAAAAGGCTTCGCGCGAATGATCCAGGAAAAAACAAAATTGTTCTCCGCTGTCGCGCCGGACCAGGCCATCCCCAGCTTCCTTTCGCGCCGCGCCAAGCTGCTGGAGCAGGAGCTCGCCGAGCAGGCGCAGGCGGCGCAGGGCATGGCCGGGGAGCTGATGATCGCCTACGCCGAAGGCCAGGGCGGCCGGGGAACGCTCGATTACCTGCGAATCGTGAACGATCCCGGCCAGGTGGCGGCGCAGTTCCGGCGGATGCTGGCGGCGGCGCGTTCCGAGTACCTGGAGTTTTCCCGGCCGCCCTACGCCGTCGATCCGCTCGACGCCGAGCTGGTGATCGACGCCTGCCGCCGCGGGGTGAAGTGCCGGGTCCTGGTGGAGCACGGCACGCTCGATCCGGCGCACGAGCAGTTTTTGGAACGTTATCGCGGCGCCGGTGTCGAGGTGCGGCAGATCGAGCGCGTGCCCTTGAAAATGGCCGTCCTCGACGGGCGCGAAGGATTGTGCGCGCTGCTCGATCCAGTGATCACCCGGCCTGCGTGGACATCGGTAGTGTTCGAGCACGAAGGAATGGCGGAAGCCATGCGCGCGCTTTTTGCAGAGTACTGGCGCCGGGCATCGCAGGAGAGCTAAGAGGAAGGCTGGACGTTTATTCCTGCGTGCAAGAGTGCTGTGCGATTTTTTGCTCCGGCCCTACGGCTCGGCGCTGATCTCGTCACGATCCAGTTGGTCATGAACCCGCCGTAGGACCCGCCTGTAACTCCCAGCCGGTCGCGATCGATCCACGGATTCCTCTTAAGCGCCTCCTCGACGCCGGTCATGATGCCCGTATACGCCTTGCCGCCCCACTTCTGCGGCCACCGCGCGCTGAAATTTTCGCCGTTCCGGCCGACCCGCGCGGATTACAGAAAAATACCGCCCATCCGCGGCCGGCGTAAACCTGAAATTCGTGAAACCAGTCGACGCCGTACATCCCCGCCGGACTGCCGTGAATGCTCAGCATCGTAGGAATGGACATTCCGCGCTCCGGAGCTTAGCTGCTTCAGCGCGCCCGTCGGCGGGTCCATGCGGAAGATATGGGTTTCACCTTTCACGCCGGAGTCGAAATAAATTCCGTCCGCGCGCCACGACATCTGCGTGACCAGCATGTCGAAATCGGGATCGATCGCCGACGATGTTCCGCCTTCGGCTAGCGCAAGATAAATATCTGGCGCAAGATAAATATTCGGAGCATCCGCTTGATCGACGGCGCCCAAAAACGCGATGTTCTTGCCGTCCGGCGACCATCGCGGGCTCGAATCCGGCGCGGCGTGATCGGAAATTTTCCTGGGCGCGCCGCCTTCGGCCGAAGTGACCCAAACGTCGCTGTTGTGGTCGAAATCGAACTCGTGCCCGGTTCGATTCGAGACAAACGCGATCCTGGTCGAATCGGGCGACCAGTGCGGATCGAGATCGTTCCAATCCTCGCCATCGGTGATCTGCTTTGACGCGGGGGCACTTGCTTTACCACTCTGTTTTGCGAGACACTAACAGGTTTTCCTGTACTGTTTGGTAAAAATGCGGGTGCGAGTCTTACATCACGATCACTGCTTCGACGGCGCGGCTTCCGCCGCCTTCTTCAGCCGCTTCGTTGAAGCGAAATTCTATCCCGGCGCCGAGTTTGCCTTCACCGGCCTTGCCCACCGCGCCGGCCAACTCTTTGAACCCTCCATGTTCGACGGGGATGTCAACGCCATTGTCGATTTTAAGTATTCCACCGATCCGCGCCTGACCTGGTGGTTCGATCATCATCAAAGCGCCTTCCTGACCGCGGAAGACGCCGAGCATTTCCGCCGCGACACCAGCGGCAGGAAAATGTACGACCCGAATTTCCGCTCCTGCACGATGTACATCCGCACCGTGGCGCGCGATAAATTCGGCTTCGCCGCGCCCGACCTGGAGGATCTGGTCAAATGGGCCGATATCATCGACGGCGCGCAATATCGCGACGCGCTGGAGGCCGTCGAGCTGCGCGCTCCGGCGACCCGCCTCACGCTGGTGATCGAAGGCGCGCGCGGCCATGAAATCGTGCAAAAAATTATTGTCAAGATGCGGCACCAATCCCTGGAATCGATCGCCGCGGATCCGGAAATTCAGGAGGTTTACAAGCCTCTGCATGAGCGCCACCTGCGCTCTATCGAAGTGATTCAACGCCAGGCCGTCTGCAAAGACGGGGTGGTTTACTTCGACCTTGTCGGCCAGGACCTGGAAGGCTACAACAAATTTATTCCCTACTATCTGTTCCCGCAATCGGTCTACACCGTTTCGGTGAGCACGTCGAGTTTCCGCACGAAGGTTTCGGTGGGCTCCAATCCGTGGTCGCCGCGGCCGGTGAAGTTCAACCTGGCGACCATTTGCGAGCGGTACGGCGGCGGCGGGCATCCCAAAGTCGGCGCCATCAGTTTCCCGATCGGCGCGGTCGAGGAGGCTCGCAAAGCCGCTTTAGAGATCACCGAGGAGCTGAAAAACGGCAGCTCAGCAAACGTAGCCTGAGCCCTAGCGGAGCAGCGCCGCCGCCCCGTAACCGAGCAGCGCGCCAATCAATCCCCCGGCAATCACATCGCTCAAGAAATGCATCCCCAGAAGGATTCTCGACAGCGCCACGCTAATTGCGCAGAAGAACAGTCCCGGCAGCATCGCCGGATAGTAGGTCCCGAGCGAAACGGTTACGGCAAAGGCGGTGATGGTGTGACCGGAAGGAAAGGAAAACTGATCCGGCGGCAGCAGAGTCGCCCAGCAGTGCGGCTCCAGGGCGCACGGGCGCTTTCTCCGGCAAGCGCGCTTCATTTTGAGGAAGAGTCCGATGCCGAGAGCGGTGGCGATCGCCGCGGCCGCCAGCGCCTGGAAACGCTCCACGCCGCCGAACAGCGCGACGAACAGCGCCATCAAGTACCACAGCCATCCGTCGCCTCCCCGCGTGGCGGCGAGCATCCACAGGCGCAGCCAGCGCGGCGCCCGCCAGCGATTCACGCGGCGCATCAGCCGGTGATCCCCGGCTTCGATCATGCGGACTACCGGGATCGCCATGCTACACTTTTACTCCCCTGGCGTGACAGGAGGATGACGGTGATATAAAACATTTGTGATAAAAAAAATGTGAGACGGCTACAATGCATATATTTCGACGCCGGGGGCGGGCATCGCGCGGCGGCCAACGCGCTGAAAAGCGTCATTGAGCAACAGGGGCGCCCGTGGGAAGTTTCGCTGGTGAATCTTCAGGAATTGCTCTATTCGCTTGACATTTTCCGCAAAATCACCGGCGTTAGTCTAGAAGATCTTTACAACAAAATGCTGGCCAAGGGCTGGACGTTCGGTTCCGCTTTCAGCCTGAAGGCCGTTCATGGCGTGATCCGGCTCTATCACGGCTCGATTCTGCGGGTTCTAGAGGATCACTTCCGCCAAACGCAGCCCGATCTGGTCGTTTCGCTGGTGCCGAACTTCAATCGCCCGCTTTATCAGAGCTTGCGCGGCTCGGCCCCGTATGTCACCATTCTCACCGATTTCGCCGATTACCCGCCGCATTTCTGGATGGAAAAACAGGACCAGTACATTATCTGCGGCACCGAAAAAGCGGTGGAGCAGGCCCGGCGCATGGGCTACCGCTCCGAAAAGATTTTCGCGGTTTCGGGCATGATCCTGAGACCGAAATTTTACGAGCCGATCAACATCGATCGCGCCGCCGAACGCAACCGGCTCGGGCTCGATCCGGCGCGCGCCACCGGCATCGTTCTTTTTGGCGGTCAGGGCTCCAGCGTGATGCCGGAAATCGCCGAGCGGCTGGCCGGCACGCAGCTCATTTTCATCTGCGGCCGTAACGAGCAACTCGCCTCCAGGCTCAAGGCGCTGCGGCGGGCGGCGCACCTGGTCGAAGGCTTTACCAGCGAAATTCCGTACTATATGCATCTGGCCGATTTCTTCATCGGCAAGCCAGGGCCGGGCAGCATCAGCGAAGCGCTTGCGATGAAGCTTCCGGTTATTGTCGAGTCGAATCGCTGGACGCTGCCACAAGAGCGCTACAACGCGGAATGGATCCGCCAGAGGGGGGTGGGGCTGGTGCTCCGCAATTTCCGCGGCATCGCCGAAGGGGTCGCGCGGCTGGAAAAAAATTTGGACGAATTTCGCCGCCGCGTCGCTTCCATCCAAAACCGGGCCGTGTTCGAAATTCCGGAGATTCTTTCCCGGCTGCTGTAGGAGTTGTGCGGCAGGCCGGGGGTTTCGGCCTTGCGGAGCTGAAGCTCCGCGGGTGCTCTTGCCGTCATTCCAACGGACTTCGTGAAAACTGTGCGGGGCCTGTGTTGAAGTGCACCCCACCTTCTCAGGTCGTACAGCACCTGTGGTATATTGTGCCTGGAACAAACAGTAAAGATTGAACGCCGGTCTCGGAAGTCCAATAGTCAGCTAAATAGCTGATGTGACGGAACGCGGGAGTAATTCAGTGGTAGAATGCCAGCTTCCCAAGCTGGACGTCGCGGGTTCGAGTCCCGTCTCCCGCTCCATTTTCAATAAGTTAGCG
>JAJPHS010000077.1 GCA_021325175.1 Terriglobia bacterium | reverse complement strand
TCGAACCCGCGACCACCGCATTAAAAGTGCGATGCTCTACCAACTGAGCTACCGGCCCGCTCTCAACGATTCTAGCATTTGCGGCCGGCGCGGCCGCTTTCAAACACCCCAGCAGTAATCCTCGACCACGCGCTCGATGGTCGGGTCCTTTTCCGCCAGCCGCATCAATTCAAGCCGCAGCGCGTCCACCAGCGCGAACCAGCTTGCCTCGATGGTGTTCTCGGAAATGCCGACCGTGGTCCAGCTTCGTCGATGGTCGCTCCACTCGATCAGCGCGCGCGCCCGCGCCGCCGTTCCTTTCTTGGCGTCAAGCATCCGGACCTTGTAATCGGTCAGCCGCACGTCCGCGATCTCCGGATAAAGACTCGCGAGACAATTCCGCAGCGCCACGTCCAGCGCGTTCACCGGACCGTTGCCCGCCGCCGTCGCGGTGTGGACGCCGTCCCGCGCCTTCAGCGTTACCGTCGCCGTCGAGCCGAGCGCCGTCGTCTTCACCTCGTAGCTGAGCACTTCGAAAAATTTCAGCCCTGGATTCAGCGCCTCGCGAACCACCAGCTCGAACGTGCCTTCGGCCGCTTCCAGTTCGTAGCCCTGCATCTCCATCTGCCGGATGCGATCGAGCAGCTCGCGCCGGCCCGCTTCGTCGAGCTTGTCTTCCAGGCCGTGCTGCTTCAATTTATAGAGCACGCCGCCGCGGCCCGAAAGATCGCTCAGCAGGACGCGCTGCCGGTTTCCGACCGCCTTGGGATCGATGTGCTCGTAGGCGGCGTTCTTTAAAACTGCGCTCACGTGCACGCCGCCTTTGTGCGCAAACGCGCTGTGGCCGACGTAGGGCTGATCGCCGCGCAGCGGCAGATTCGCCAGCTCGGCGACAAAGCGCGCCGTGCTCGTCAGATTTTGCAGCCGTTCCTTGCCGATCGTCTGGTGTCCCATTTTTAATTCGAGATTGGCCAGAACCGAGATCAGATTGGCGTTGCCGCAGCGTTCTCCATAGCCGTTGATGCATCCCTGCACGTGCGTGAACCCCTGCTCGACCGCGGCCAGCGTGTTCGCCACCGCCAAATCTGCATCGTTATGCGTGTGGATGCCCAGAACGCCGTCGAATTTCCGCCGCACCTCCGCGCAGATCGCCGCGATGCGGCTGGTGAGCGTCCCGCCATTGGTGTCGCATAACACCAGCAGATCCGCTCCTGCGTTTTTGGCCGCCTCGATCGTCCGCAGCGCGAAGTCCCGATTCGCCGCGTAGCCGTCGAAGAAATGCTCGGCGTCGTAGAAAACTTCCTTGCCGCGCGACTTGAGATAGCGCACGGTATCGGCGATCATAGCCAGGTTTTCTTCCTCGCTCACGCCCCGCGCGGCGAGCGATTTGCCGAAGATCGAAACCACCGGCGTATCCGCGTCGAGCAAAGCCTGAATGCTGGGGTCGTCTTCGACACGCTTTCCCGGCGCGCGCACCGAGCCGAACGCGGCCATCCGGGCGTGGTTCAGCTTTAAATCGCGCGCGGCCTCGAAAAACTCCGTGTCGCGAACGTTTGATCCCGGCCATCCGCCTTCGATGTAATCGATGCCCAGCTCGTCCAGCTTGCGTGCGATCAGCAGCTTGTCTTCGGGGGAAAAACCGACATTTTCGCCTTGGGTTCCGTCGCGTAATGTCGTGTCGAGTGTGAAAACCTTCATTTGTGCTCCTTAAAAAATCACGATCCGGCGGCATCGGGCCGCCTTTCCCGCCAGCTCAGGCGCCCGCGGGGATACCCGTTTCCTTTTTCTTTTTCAGGAATGGCATCATTTGCCGCAGTTCCGCTCCTACGCGCTCCAGCGGCTGATTTTTCGCTTCCTCGCGCATTGCCAGAAAATTACGCCGGCCGGTCTTGTTTTCCTCGATCCATTGGCGCGCGAACTCGCCCGATTGCACTTCGCTCAGGATCGCCTTCATCTCCCGGCGCGTTCCCGCGTTCACCACGCGCTTGCCGCGCGTGTAATCGCCGTACTCGGCGGTGTCGGAAACGGAAAAGCGCATATAACCCAAGCCGCCCTCCTGAATCAGATCAACAATCAGCTTTAATTCGTGGAGACACTCGAAATAGGCGATCTCCGGCGCGTAGCCGGCTTCCACCAGCGTTTCGAACCCGGCGCGAATCAATTCGCAGACTCCGCCGCAGAGCACCGCCTGCTCGCCGAACAGATCGCTTTCCGTTTCTTCCTTGAAAGTCGTCTCGATCACGCCGGCCTTCAGGCATCCGAGCGCCAGCGCGTAGGCGAGCGCCTGCTCGAGAGCCCGTCCCGACGCATCCTGATGCACCGCAACCAGCGCCGGCACGCCGGCGCCTTCGCTGAACAGCTCGCGCACGCGATGCCCCGGCGCCTTCGGCGCAATCATGGATACGTCCACGTTCGGCGCGGGTTTAATCTGCTCGTAATGAATGTTGAAGCCGTGCGCGAACATCAGCGTTTTTCCAGCCGCCAGATGCGGCGCAATGTCATGGTGATAAATATCGGCCTGAACGTGATCCGGCGTCAGCACCATAATTACGCTCGCGGCTTTGGCCGCGTCCGAGGTGGAAAGCACGCGCAGCCCGGCCGATTGCGCCTTCGCCCGGCTGGCGCTGGGTTCGCTCAAGCCGACCACCACGTCCAGCCCGGAATCGCGCAGGTTGAGCGCGTGGGCGTGCCCCTGGCTGCCATAGCCGATAATCGCGATGGTCTTGTCCTTTAAAAGCGATAAATCGCCGTCTTTTTCATAAAATCTTCTAGGCATTGTTTTCTCCGCTCCCCTTCGATTCCCGCCGCCGCGCTTACGCGCTCTGCGCCACTCCTTCTTCCTTCATCACCGGCGGCGACAGGCGCGGCTTCTTCGCCTCCAGCGATACCGCCACCAATCCCGACCTGGTCACTTCGATCTCGCCGTAAGCGCCCATAACCGCGATAAATTCGTCGATTTTTTCCGGATCGCCCGTGACCTCCAGCGCGAATCCCTCAAGCGAGGAATCGACCGGCCGCGCGCCGAAAATTTCCGCTTCCTTCAGAATCACCGTGCGATTCTCGCGGCTCACCCGCACGCGCACCAGCGCCAGCTCGCGCTGCACCGCCGGAGCTTCGGTCAGATCCATGGCTTGCAGCACGTTGATCAGCTTGTTCATCTGCTTGATCAACTGCGCGCGCTGGTGCGGCTCGATCTCGACCACGATGCTCATTCGCGAAAGCTCCGGATCGAGCGTCCGCGCCACGGTCAGGCTTTCGATGTTGTAGCCGCGCGCCGTCAGCAACCCGGTGACGCGCATCAACGCGCCCGGTTTGTTTTCCATCAATAAGGAAATCAGTTGCAGCATCTAGGCCACCTCCACCGGCTGCGGCGAAGCGAGCACCATTTCCGTGATCGCCGCGCCGGCCGGCACCATGGGATATACATTTTCAAAGGGCGTTACGCGAACGTTCAGCAGATACGGACCCGGCTCCTCTACGCACTCCCGCAAGACGCGCCGCAGCTCGCCCGGAGTCTCGACCGTTCGTCCCCGGAATCCATAAGCGCCCGCCAGTTTCTCCGGATCAGGAAATCCATCGAGCGTCACCTGCGACAGCCGGTTGTGATAAAAAAGCGTCTGCCATTGCCGCACCATTCCCAGATGACCGTTGTTCATGACGATGATCTTCACCGGCAGCCGCTCATTGGCGATCGTCGCCAGCTCCGGAATGGACATCTGGAATCCGCCGTCGCCCACCAGCGCGAACACCAGCGCATCGGGCCGCGCCATCTGCGCGCCAATGGCGGCCGGCAAGCCAAACCCCATCGATCCGAGCCCGCCCGAGTTAATCCACAGCCGCGGCCGGTTGAAGCGGATTAACTGCGCCGCCCACATCTGATGCTGGCCGACGTCGCTTGCAACGATCGCTTCGCCCGCCGAAATGCGGTCGATTTCGTGAACCAGATGCTGCGGCTTGATTTCGCTGCTCGAAAATTCGGGCTCGAGCGGATGCTCGCGTTTCCAGCCCGCGACGCGTTCCCGCCAGGCCGCGCGCGCCGTTTCGTTCAGCGGTTTCAATTCGGCGGAATCGACCAGCGCCTGATTCAGCTTCCTGAGCACGCGCTTCACGTCGCCCACAATAGGCAGATCCGCCGCGCGGTTCTTTCCGATCTCCGCCGGATCGATATCGACGTGGATCACTTTGGCGTGAGGCGCAAAGCCGCTGAGCTTTCCCGTCACCCGGTCGTCAAAGCGCGTGCCCAGCGCGATCAGCAGGTCGGACTCGCTCATTCCCATGTTGGCCGCGTAGCTGCCGTGCATCCCCGGCATGCTCACGAAATTCGGATGCGAGCCGGATAGCGCGCCGAGCGCCATCAGCGTGCATACCGCGGGCGCGTCGACCTGTTCGACCAGGGCCCGCAGCTCCTCCGATGCATCGGCGGAGATGATCCCGCCGCCCGCGTACACTAATGGCCGCCGCGCTTCCCAGATCATCTGCGCCGCGCGCCGGATCTGGCCGGCGTGGCCTTCCGTGAAAACTTTGTACCCCGGCAAGTGAATCGAAGACACCGGAGCGTATCGCCCCTGCGCCTGAAAAACATCCTTGGGAATATCCACCAGCACCGGTCCCGGCCGCCCCGTCGCCGCAATGTGAAAAGCTTCGTGGATCGCCCGCGGCAGATCCGCCAGCGTCTTCACCAGAAAATTGTGCTTGGTGCAGGACCGCGTGATGCCGAACGTGTCCGCCTCCTGAAACGCGTCGCTGCCGATCAAACGCGTCGAGACCTGGCCGGTAATCGCCACGATCGGGATCGAATCCATCATCGCGTCCACCAGGCCCGTCACCAGATTCGTCGCCCCCGGACCCGAGGTCGCGCAGCACACCCCCACCCGCCCCGTCGCCCGCGCCCAGCCTTCGGCCGCAAAGCACGCGTTCTGCTCATGCCGCACCAGAACGTGGCGAATCGGCGAGTCGTACATCGCGTCATAAAGCGGCAGCGTCACTCCCCCGGGATATCCGAAAATGCATTCGACTTTTTCCCGCCCCAGACATTCCAGCACGATTTGTGCGCCATTCAGCATCGTTGCTCCTAAATAAAAAAGCCACTGTAGGAGGCTTGTTCACCCCCGCCAGTGGCCAAGATTCCGTTAAAAATCGGGCCGTTCAGGCGGGGCCGGATACACCGACCCCGACAATAATAATGAGCCCGAGAATTTCGCTGACGCGCGCGCCACGGGCGCCGGCCCGCGCGCGATTGAAAATTGCGGTCGAGAGGCCGATGCGGCGCCGGACTTCCTGGTTGGGTCCCGAAAGTGTCATCGTTCTCTCGCCACTCAGAATACAGTACTAATATCTTAAATGCAATATCCTTTATTGATAACTAATATTAATATTTCCATTTCAAAACAGGCCTTCGGTCCGTGGTATGATCTCCCAATCGGTTGAACTTCCATTCACTTAGCCTTTGGTTGCCGCTCGTGCTCGGCCTGGTGATCTGCGGAATTTCCGCCCTGGCCCTCTCCCGCTATCTGGCCATTCCGAAACTTCAGCCGCTGCCTCCCGGCGAATCGACGCCCGATTGCATGGTGGTCATCCCCGCCCGCGACGAGCAGGATTTCATCGCCCGCGCGGTTTCCAGCCTGCCTCACGATACGGTCATCGTGGTCGACGATCAATCCTCGGACCGGACGGCGGAAGCGGCTCGCAAGGCGGGCGCGGGAGTCCTGCCGGCTCCCGATCTGCCGCGCGGCGCCATCGGAAAAGCCAACGCGTGCCTGGCCGGCGCGCGCCTTCTCAACTCCAACTGGATCCTGTTCGCCGATGCCGACCTGTGTTTCGCGCCCGGCTTTCTCGAATCGGCCATTGCCTCGGCAGAGGCGGGCAAGGTGGCCTTCCTGTCCATCCTTCCGCGCGCGGAGCTGGTGCGATGGTCCGAAACAATTCTGTTTCCCTACGCGCAGATGCTGTTTTTCAGCGCGGTTGCGCCGCGCCGCGATCCGGCCGCCGCCTTCAACGGGCAATGCCTGCTCGCCCGCCGCGACGCCTATGAGTTTCTGGGCGGGCATGCGGCCGTGATGAACAGCCTGGTGGACGATCTGAAGATCGCGGCGCTGGCGCGGCGTCATCGCCTGGCTTTCGGCATCGCCCGCGCGGAGATGCTGGCCCATGCGCGTTTCCGCGAACCGCGCGCCGCGTTCCGGCGCGCCGCCTGCCGCTTTATGCTGGTGAACTTCGCCATCGGCGCGATGCTGCTGCTGACCGCATCCATCTGGGCTTTGTGGCTCCCCGTGCTGCTTTGGCTGATCGTGATCCGCGAATCGGCCGCCGCGTGGATTTTCGGATTTGCGCCGATGCTCGCGATGCTTGCCTGGTACCGGAACGTGTGGCGTGCGATTCAGGCTCCACTGGCGATTTATCTGATGCTCCCCATCGTTTACCGCTCCGCCGCGGCGGCCCTTCTCGGCCGTCCGGTGGAATGGAAGGGCCGCACAATCTAACTTGTGCGAGGCTTCCAGCCTTGCCTGTTCAGTTGCGCCCCCCAGAGGCCGCCAGCGGTGTACACTGAGGCATATGCGACTCGCGGTCTTTGTGTTAGCGGTTTCCGCATGTTTTGCCGCTTCCGACGGCTCCTCGACCGAGGCCGCCTCAACCTGGAACGGCAAGTCCGCGGCGGCGTATCTCGATTACCGGGCCGATTGGTGGTCCACCTGGTCCCGCTCGCAGCGCGATCACGGCACGTTCTGCACTTCCTGTCACACCTCCGTTCCCTACGCGCTCGCGCGCCCGGCGCTGTGGAACGCCCTCGGCGAAACCGGCCCCGGCGAGCAGGAGCGCAAGATGATCGCCAACATCACCACCCGCGTCCGCGGCTGGAATCAGATGGAGCCGTTCTACAGCGATAAATCCGGACCCGGAAAAGCCGCCGAGTCGCGCGGCGTCGAAGCCGTGCTGAACGCATTGGTGCTGGCCAGCTACGATGCGCGCGCCGGACGCTTCGGCGGCGACGCCAGGCTGGCGCTCGAAAACATGTGGTCCCTGCAAAAACAGGACGGGGCCTGGCCGTGGTTCGATTTTCACAACGCGCCGTGGGAAAACGACAAATCGCCGTATTGGGGCGCGGCGCTCGCCGTTTACGCGGCAAGTTTCGCCCCGCCCGAATATCGCCGCCAGGTTCATGAAAAATTGCAGCTCGCCATCGATTATTTGAAGAAAAATCGCGACTCGCAGATCGATTTCAATAAAATTTTCCTGCTTTACGCCGCCGCGCGAATGCCGGATCTGCTGAGCGCCGCCGAAAAGAAATCGATTCTCGCCGAACTGCGCGGCAAGCAGCAGGCCGACGGCGGCTGGACGCTCTCGGCTCTCATCGGCGATTGGACGCGCAACGACAAAACGCCGCTTGAAACGCGCAGCGACGGCTACGCGACGGGCTTGGTCAGCTATGCGTTCGAGCAATCCGGCGTGCGGCGCGACGATCCCTCGCTCAAGCGCGGGCTGGCGTGGCTCGCCGGCCATCAGGATAAAGCCGAGGGGTTCTGGCCGGCCTGGTCGGTGAACAAGCAGCGCGATCCGGCAAGCGAAATCGGCCGCTTCATGGCCGATGCCGCGACATCCTACGCGGTTCTGGCCCTGACGTCGAAATAACGCGGCTACCGCAGATAATTTTCGGCGATTCCCCGCCGGTGATGCAGCTCGTGCCCGGCGATGATCCAGGCCAGCGCGCGCACCGTTACTTCATTTCCGCTGGCGATCCCGCGGCGCTGCCATGCCGCCTCGCTGAAATTTCCAAAAAGCAGCACGGTCGATCGCCGCACCGCCTCGAACTCCTCCACCAGACTCTTCAGCGTCCGTTCATTCGATCCCGCGGCGCGGACATAATCGTCCTGCTCGAAACCCGGCAGCGGATTCCGGTCGCCACGCGCAAACGAGAGCGCGCGGAAGGAGAAGATGCGTTCGGTATCGATCATGTGCCCGAGCACTTCTTTCAGGCTCCACTTATCCGGCGCGTAGCGGAAATCGCCCGCAGCGTCAGAAAGCGGCGAGAGCAGGCCGATGGTTTCGCCGATCTGCGATTTCAATTGGCTGACGATATCGCCGTCCGGCGCCAGCCCGATGTATTTGGCGTAGTAAGGCGCGTGTTCGTTGGAAGCGGGCCGCATTTTTCCGTTAGGTCTCCGCCCACTCGCGTTCGAGCATCCGCGAATACTCGCCCGAGGCGTAAATCTCAAACTCAAATCCCATCCGCGAAATATCCTCGAACGCCGTCTCGCTCTGCCGGCAGGCGAACATCTGATCCGCGTAGCGATAATAATTCCGGATAAAGTGATCGGAGAGCAGCTCGCGCCGCGGCACGCCGGCAAAAATCGCGTTCAGCCCCAGCGCGCGTGTGAAAATCGCCTGGTAATCGGCCACACCCCATTTCCGCAGCTTGGCCTGCACGGCGGGCGGGGTATGATTCACCAGATACGCCGCGAAGCTCTGATACTTGATCCCCGGATTGCGCTCCTGCGGCTGGCGGTCCAGATGCTCCAGGCACTGCTCGATCCAGCGCGCCAGATCCTTGCCGACGTAGAATAGCATCCGGATTTCGCAATATCGCCCTTCAAGCAACGCGCGATCGAGCTCATCCGCGCTTCGCTCGCCCTGCGGCAGCAAGCCTTGCAGCATCAGACTGGCGCGCGAGCTTTCGACCAGTTTATCGGGTCCGGTCGAATCCGCGAACGGGTGAAGAATCAACGGCGGAAGCGTTTTCGATAAAATCATGACGGTTGGCTGTCTGACCAAAGTATCTCAGATCACCGCCGCTGCGTAAGCAGTACTTTCGCCTCAATTATTTGTGACCCGCGAATCACCTTAACTAGTACCAGATCGCCAGGCTTGTGGGCCCGCAGGGCGTAGGTGAAATCGTATAAATTGCCGATCTCCTTGCCGTCGAATTCGATCAGAATATCGCCCGCTTGAAGCCCGGCCCGGGCCGCCGGCGTGCCGTCGCGAACATCGGCGAAACGCACGCCCTTGGGCGGCTCGTTGAAATCGGGAATGCTGCCGAACTCCGGTCCATAGCCCGACCCTCCGCCGGAGCTCATCGACGACGGAGCCGGTTCGGCGACGCGCTCGAATTTCGGCCGCGCCGCCTCCCTTTCCAGCCGATCCGTCAAATCGGCGATGTAATCGAGCAGCACGGCCGCAGCGGGCGCGTCGATTTTATCCGCCGTGTCGCTCGGCTTGTGATAATCGCCGTGAAGACCGGAGAAGAAAAACAGGACGGGCACCTGCTTGGACGTGAACGAGGTGTGGTCGCTTGAGCCGTAGCCGGTCTTTTCCGACATTTCCAGATGCAGCGACGCCGGCGCCTTGACTTCCTCGAACAGCCGGGCAAAGGTCGATCCGGTGCCGCTGCCGCCCACGTAAACCTTGCCCTCGCGGATGCGGCCGATCATGTCCATGTTGATCATCGCCACCGCGTTGTGAAGCGGCAGCGCCGGGTGATTCACGTACCACTCGCTTCCGAGCAGGCCCAGCTCCTCGCCCGCGAACGCCAGAAACAAAATGCCGCGGCGATGCTTCGGCTGCCTGGAAAACCACCGCGCCAGCTCGATGACGCCGGCCGTTCCGGAAGCGTTGTCGTCCGCGCCCGGATGGATCCGACCGATCAGCGACGGGGCGAGCGAATGCTCGTCGCCGAGCCCCAGATGATCGTAGTGCGCGCCGATCACCACGTACTCCGCGGTCTGGCCGGGAAGATACGCCGCAACATTGTGAACCATTTTTGTTTCGCGTTGAATCTCCGTCGTAATGGACGCCGCCACGCCGGTTGGGAACGAATCCGGTTTGCCGTCGCGCCCGATCGCTTCCTCGGCCGCGCGCAAATTCTTGACGATTTTCTCGGCGTCCGCTGCGTGCATCTGCACGAAAATGATTCCTGCGTCGACCGGCCCCGCGGCCGCACCGAATTTCTCGAAGTCGTCGGCGGAGCCGGGATGCGCCGCCGTATCGTTGATGAGTATCACCGCTTTTGCGCCGTGCATTTTCGCGTTCGACGCCTTGAACGCAAAGGTCGCGTTCTCGGAAAGTTCTTTGGACTCCTTCGGCTCATGCCGCAGGATCAGCACGATCTTGCCCTTCACGTCGATCCCGGAATAATCGTCGTAATGCGTCTGATTGTTGGTGATCCCGTAACCGGCGAAGACCACCTCGGCCGCGGCCGTCCCGCTGGAGGAAAAGCGGAACGGCTGAACCGCTTCCTCTTGGCCGCCCCAGCGAAGATAATTGTTCGCGCCCAGCCTCGCGCCCATGGTCACCGGAAACGCCAGCTCGAACGATTTTCCGCCCGCCGGCTCCAGTCCGAAGGATTTGAATTTGGCGGCGATATAATCGGCGGCTTTGTCCAGCTCCGGCGATCCGGTCGCGCGGCCTTTCATCTCGGGCGAGGCGAGAAATTTCACCTCATCGAGATAAGTTTGCGGATTGACGTCGGCCGCAAACAGACCCGGCGCGAGCAGTAGAAAAAGAAACGCCGGCCGGATTCTGAACTTGTCTCGCTCCGCTTTGCCGGCGGGCCGCCCGGCGCGCATTATTGTTTCACGACTTTCGGAATGCCCACTTCACAGCATTTATCGGCTTCCGCCATTTTCGCCTGATGGTCGAGCTCAATATTGATCAGCGTTTCCAGCGTCTGCCACGGCACCCCGCCTTCCAGCTTCCGGCCATTGAGAAAAATCGTCGGCGTCGCCTGGATCTGAAGCGAGCGTCCTTCCTCCATTTCCGCGGCGACCTCCTGTTCTGCGGCCTTGTTCGCCACGCAGGCGCCGAGCGCCATCCCGTCCAGGCCCTTATCGCCCGCAAACGTCTGGAATTTGCTGCTGAAATTATCCAGGCCGATGTTCTGCTGGTTCTCGTAGACCCAATCGAAGTAATCCCAGAACTTCGCCGCGTCCTGCTTGTAGACACATCGCCCGGCGATGGCCGCCTGCTTGGCCCAGGGATGAATCTGCTCCAGCGGAAAATCGGTGAACACCACGCGGACCTTGTCTTTAAACGCGGCCGCAACGTTCTGGCGCAGCACCGTTGCTTCTTCCTTGCACACCGGACATTGGAAATCGCTGAACACGACCATCGTCACCGGCGCGGCGGCGGGGCCGAAGCTGGGGCGCGCGGCGGTTTTCAATTTGTCCAGATTGGCTTGAAACGGGCTCTGATTGACGTCGTAAACGTCGCCTTTCATGATCTTTTTGCCGTCTTTTGACAGGAAATAGCGCAGATCCTGGCTTGCGCCTTTGTAGCTTAAATGAACGCCGACCTCGAACAAGCCGGGCATCTCCGCCGATGGTTTGGCGTTGTCGATCTTTACCTCGACCGCGGGATTCCAAAGCTCGACGTTGCGCAGATACGCTTCGAGCGTCGCTTTATCGAACGCTGATTTTTCCGGCGCCTTCACGCCCTGCGCAAATAAAGAAACGGTGGCAGCAAACAAAATCGCGATCCGCATTCTGACTCCTGAATTCCGGTTTCCAGACTCCTCGAATTACAACACTGGCCCGATCCGCCAGGGCACGAACTCGTGATGGCCCAGGCGCTCGCTGGCGGTGCGCTCGCCGGAGGCGACGCGCAGCACCAGCGCGAAAATTTCCCGGCCGACTTCGCTCACCGGCGCCAATCCATCAGCGATGCGGCCCGCGTTCACGTCCATATTGTCGCGCATGCGGCTGAACGTATTCGAATTGCTCGCGATCTTAATCACCGGAACGGTCGGGAAGCCGATGGCGCTTCCGCGGCCGGTGGTGAACGCGATGACGTTGGCGCCGCCGGCCGCCAATCCGGTGAGCGACACCGGATCGTAGCCCGGCGTATTCATGAAAACAAAGCCGGGCGTGCTCACGCGCTCGGCGTAATCGACGACATCGTTCAGCGCGGTGGTCCCCGCCTTGGCCACGGCGCCCAGCGATTTTTCCAAAATGTTCGACAGTCCGCCTTCTTTATTTCCCGGCGTGGGATTATCGTCGAAGCTGCTGCCGGCAAAGCGGTCCAAATACGCCCTGTACTCGCGGATGCATCCGAGCAGCTTTTCGGCGACGGCGCGATTGCGCGCGCGCCGCACCAGCAGGTGCTCGGCGCCGAAAATTTCGGTGGTCTCGGCCAGCACCGCCGATCCGCCGGCCTGGGCGATCAGATCCGAGCAGACGCCCAGCGCGGGATTGGCGGTGATGCCGCTGAAGGAATCCGAGCCGCCGCAATTCAATCCCAAAACAATTTTCGATGCCGGCGTTTCGACGCGCTTTTCCTTCGACGCCAGCCAGATCATGCGGTCGATCTCGCGCCGCGCCGCGTCGACGGTGGCGCGCGTGCCGCCGCTTGCTTGCAGCGTCATCGCCACCGGAGCTTTGTAGTGGCCGATCTGGTTAACCTCGCATCCCAGGCCCAGCAGCACCGCCGAAAAAACGTTGGGATGGTCCAAAACCCCGGCGAGCGTCCTCTGCAACTGCCGCGTATCCGGGCCGATCGTGTGGCCGCAGCCTTCCCCATGCGGGAACGCGACCACGCCGTCGACATTTTCCGGCATCGTCTGGCCGGCATAGCTTGCCGCGATCAATTCCGCCGTATGCGCGGCGCAGTTGCTGGCCGCGACCACGGCGATATAATTGCGCGTTCCCGCCCGCCCGTCCGCGCGCGCATAACCCATGAAAGTGGGCGCGTCGGCCGGCGGCGCGGGGATCGGAATTTCGACGGCGGGAAATTCGTAGTCCAGCCGCAGTTCCTCGAAGCCGAGATTGTGGGTGTGGACATGATCGCCCGGCTCGATTTGCGTTTTGGCGCGGCCGATGATCTGGCCGTAGCGGATCACGTTTTCGCCGGGCGCGATGGGACGCAGCGCGATTTTGTGGCCGGCCGGAACCGGCGCGCGCGAGGTGACGCCGCGCACCGCCGCGCCCTGGCTGATGGGCACTCGCGCGATGGCGACGTTATCGCGGGGATGCAGATGGATGGCGGAATTTTCCGGCGTCGCCAGCGTAATCATTGGCGGGTCACTCCACATTATACGGCCTGCGGCGCCAAGCGAGCGTCATCGGCGCCGCGTCCGGATCACGATCGGGGTGCCTGCAAAGCCGAACCGCTCGCGCAGGCGATTGATCAGATAGCGTTCGGCGGAAAAATGCAGCTCGCCGGCGCGATCGGTAAAGACAAGAAACGACGGCGGCCGCACGGAAACCTGCGTCATGTAGTAAATCTTCATATCGTATTCCCAATGCAGGGATTCGACGAAGCGGTTCAGCTCCCCGGTGGTGATCCGCCTGGACGCCGATTCGTAGGCGCGGCGGATCATTCCGAAAACGGAGCGCAAACCGGCGCGTTTTTGCGCGGAAATGAACGCAATTTCGGCGTAATCGAGGAATTTTAGCGAATCCCGCAGATCCTCCAGAAATTTACGCTTTCCGGTGTTCGCCGCGTCCCATTTGTTGACCACGATCACCATCGCGCGGCCCTCTTCCTTGGCGTATCCGGCGATGGTCGCATCAAGGGCGAGCACGCCTTCGGTGGCGTCGAGCACCAGCAGCGCGACGTTGGCCATCCGCAGATGGCGGCGCGCCATCACCACGCTCAATTTTTCCGCCATCAACTTTGTTTTGCCCTTGCGGCGGATTCCGGCGGTGTCGACGAAAACATATTCGACGCCGTTGTGCTGGACCGTCTCATCGACGGCGTCGCGCGTGGTGCCGGCGACCGGGGAAACGATGGCTCGCTCGGCGCCGGCGAAGGCATTGAGCAGGGTCGATTTTCCGACGTTGGGCCGGCCGATGATGGCCACCTTGATTCTGTTTTCCGGGGCGGCCGGGGCGGCTTGCCCGGGCTCTTGCGAGGGGAAATCGCGGGTGACGTGATCGAGCAGCGGGTCGAGGCCCAGATGATGCTCGGCCGAGATCGGGAAAATGTCGTGGAAGCCAAGCTCGTGAAATTCGTGCGCCAGATCCTCGCGCCTGGGCGAGTCGATTTTATTGACGGCGAGTGCGACCGGCTTGCCTAGACGGCGCAGCATGGCGGCGAGATCGCGGTCCGCGCCGGTGATTTCGGCGCGCCCGTCGATCAAAAAAATTACGTGCGAGGCTCCGTTCAGGGCGACGCGCGCCTGTTTCAGGATTTGCGAGGGGATGAGCTCGGCGTCGTTGGTGATGATGCCGCCGGTGTCGATCAGCTCGAAGCGCCGGCCGTGATAATCGGCCTGGCCATGAATGCGGTCGCGGGTGATGCCGGGCTCGTCGCCGACGATGGACCGGCGCGAGCCTAAAATGGCGTTAAATAACGTCGATTTGCCCACATTGGGGCGTCCGACGATGACCACTGAGGGAAGATCGGGCACTGGTTCGATTGTGGCATGGCGCGCAACAGGAAGCGGCCGGGCGGGAGAGAGTCGGAGGTTGCTCTCCCGCCCGCCGCCGAGGTGAGCCGTTAAATGTACGTCGGCGGATTGCGTACCGCGAATTAGGGTCATAAGGCGAATTTCGGGCGGGCATATCCCCGCGCGCCAACACTCAATTGCCGGACGTTCAGGCCGATCCCGGAACGATTATCGGGAGGCGCAGTATTTGGCGGCAGGCGTACTAAACAGGAGATCGCCGTGCGAACATGGAAGTTCACCCATGCATTCCAATCCTTCCATCCGAAATGTCGCTATTATTGCGCACGTCGATCACGGCAAGACGACGCTGGTCGATGCGATGTTTCGCCAATCCGGAATTTTTCGCGCCAACGAACAGGTAGCCGAGCGCGCAATGGATTCAAACGAACTCGAGCGCGAGCGCGGCATCACCATTCTGGCCAAGGCGACCGGCGTCCGCTATCACGACATTAAAATTAACATTGTCGATACGCCGGGGCACAGCGATTTCGGCGGCGAGGTGGAGCGCGCGCTGAAGCTGGTGGATGGGGTGATGCTGCTGGTGGACGCAAGCGAAGGCCCGCTGCCGCAGACGCGCTACGTGCTGATGAAAGCGCTGGAGGCAAAATTGCCTCAGATCGTGGTGATCAATAAAATCGACCGGCCCGATGCGCGGATCAAGGAAGTTTTAAACGAGATTTACGATCTGTTCATCGATCTGGACGCGACCGAGGATCAGCTCGATTTTCCGGTGATTTATACCAACGCGAAGCTGGGCATCGCGCGGCGCGATCCGGAGGGCAGCGATACGGATTTGCGGTCGTTATTTGAAGCGATCGTGGAACACATTCCGGCGCCGTCGGGAGATCCCGACGGCGTCCTGCAACTGCTGGTGGCGAATCTGGATTATTCCGATTATCTGGGACGGCTGGCGATCGGCCGCGTTTTCAACGGGACGCTTCGCCATGGCGATGAAGTGGGCATCGCGAAACTGGACGGTTCGCTGCATAAAACGAAAATCACCAAGCTTTATTCCTTTGAAGGCTTGAAGCGCGTGGACGAGACCATCGGCAGGCCGGGAGACGTCCTGGCGATCGCGGGCGTCGAAGGGATCACCATCGGCGAGACGCTGACCAGCGCGGAAAATCCCGCGCCATTGCCGAAAATTCAAATCGATGAGCCGACCATCGCCATGACGTTCACCATTAACACGTCGCCCTTTTCCGGCAGGGAAGGAATCTATGTCACTTCCCGGAATTTGCGCGACCGGCTGGATAAGGAGCTGCTCACCAACGTGTCGATTCGCGTGGAGGAAGCGGGCGGGCCGGATTCGTTCAAGGTGATGGGACGGGGCGAGCTGCAGCTTGCGATCATCATCGAAATGATGCGGCGGGAAGGCTACGAGCTCGCCGTGGGCAAGCCGGAAATTCTGACGAAAACGATCGGTGAAAAATTGTCGGAGCCGGTGGAATTGCTGGTGATCGATTGCCCGGAATCGTTTGTCGGCGTGGTGATCGAAAAACTGGGGCAGCGCAAGGGCAAGATGGTGAGAATGATCAATCACGGCTCCGGGCGCGTGCGGCTGGAGTTTCATGTGCCGTCGCGCGGGCTGATCGGACTGCGCAGCGAAATGTTGACGGACACGCGCGGCACCGCGATCATGAACTCGCTTTTCCACGGATATATCGAGTGGCAGGGCGAAATTCCGACGCGTCCCACCGGATCGCTGGTGGCCGACCGGCCGGGCAGGGCGACCGGCCATGCCATCTTCAATTTGCAAGAGCGCGGGGAAATGTTCATCGAGCCGGGAACGGAAGTCTACGAAGGCATGATTGTCGGTGAGAACGCGCGCGACGCCGATCTGAACGTGAACATCGTCAAAGAGAAAAAGCTGACGAACATGCGCGCTTCGACCGCCGACGAAGCGATCCGGCTGGTGCCTCCGCGGATTTTGAATCTGGAGCAGGCGATCGAATTTATTCGCGAGGACGAGCTGGTGGAAGTCACGCCGAAATCGATCCGGCTGCGGAAAAAAATCCTTAAAGCGAATCAGAGATAGCCGCCAGAAATGCGCGACTGGCCGATAAAGCGGTTAAACGGCGGCGTCTGGAATCGGCTCGTCAAGGCACTATAAATCGTTTATTTTCAATAATATATCTGGGATTATTCAAGCTCCGTCACTTTTCAATTCCGTAGAAGCCGTGCGATACTGTCCCTTAGAGCACACATGAACCAGGTGAGCGAGGCGATCGCCCGTTATCACAAATTGATCGAAAGCGAGCCGTACATTGACCTGGCTTGGGCCAAGGCATTACAGGATCGCATGAAGGCAGGTAAGCTGGGGAACCGGCCGATCTCGCCGGTTTTGCGCCCGCATTTTATCACGAATCGGCAGTACCAGAGTCTGGTAAAAGCGGCGGAGGCGCTGTTCTCGGCAATCACGCGCGTTCAACAGATGGCGCTGGCGACGCCGGCGCTGCTGGCGCGCATGCAGCTTCTTCCGGCGGAGCGGATGCTGGCGCAGGTGGATCCGGGCTACGCCGCCTTCAGCGTGACCGGACTGCTCGATACCAATTTGAATAACGGATCGGTTCGCTTTGTGGCGCATCATTCCGATGCGCCGGCCGGCGTGGTCTATGGAGAGGCGCTGGCGGATTTGTTTTACGACGCGCCGCCGATGAAGGAATTCCGCAAAAAATATAAGCTGACCAAACTGCCGGGGACCAGGTATCTGCTGAGCGCGCTGCTCAAGTCGTACAAGGAATTCGGCGGAAAGAAGAAGCCGCGGATCGCCATCGTGGAATTCCGGCCGCCGTTTCAGCCCGCGGATTTAAGCGATTATGCGCTGCTGGCGGAGTTTTTCACGCGCGCGGGATATCCCACCGAAATTATCTCTCCCGATCAGCTCGAATACCGGGCGGGCGTTCTGCGCCGCGGGGATTTCACGATTGATCTGGTCTATCGCCGGCTCAAGCTGCAGGAATTTCTGGTGCGGTTCGATTTATCGCATCCGCTGGTTCGCGCGTATAAAGATCGCGCCGTATGCGTGGTGAACAGTTTCCGTTCGGAACTGGGGACCAAGAAGGCGGTTTTCGATCTATTGACGGACGATGCGGTCACGGAGAATTTTCCGGCCGCGGAAAAGCGCGCGATCCGGGAATTTATCCCCTGGACCCGGCTGGTGCAGGCGACCAAAACGACCTTTCGCGGTCATACCGTCGATCTGCCGGATTTCGTGATGAAACACCGCGAAAAGCTGGTGCTGAAACCCAATGACGATTCGGCGGAATTGAGCCCGGTGCTGGGCGCGTCCACCGACGAGCTGGGCTGGGAAAAAGCGCTGCGGCAGGCGATGCGGATTCCCTACGTGGTGCAGGAAGTGGCCGAGCCGGCGCGCAGCGTGTTCCCGCTGATGCAGTACGGCAGCCTGATGATGAAAGAGATGCAGATTGACGTGCATCCGCATTCTTTCCTGGGCAAGGTGCATGGCTGCTCGAGCTGGCTGAGCGTGGCCGGATCGAGCGGATTTTCCACGCTGACCGGCCTGGCTCCGACGTTTCTGCTCGAAGGAAAGTAGAGCTTCAGAGTTTCACCAGGATGGCCATGATGAAGCGATTTTCGTGCCTGGTGAGATCGGGAATCCATCCTGGAATGAGCTGGGCGGGATTGCCGTTTTCGCCGCCGGGAGGCGTGACGCCTCCGGGGCCGGTGAAATAGGGAACGCTCGAGCTGCGGTGATTATATTCAAATCGCCAGGTGATGAACTGCTTGGGCATGTAGTCGAAGGTGAAGGAGGCATCCCAGGCTTTAAAGGGATCGCCGGGATTTTCCGTGAAGTACGGCGTGCCGGTGAGCGCGGTGGCGCCATTAATCGGCGGCAGAAGCACCAGATAGCGTCCGGGATTGTTGATGGCGCCGCCGCCGAGGGTTGCGGCGAAGCGGTCGCGATCGAACCAGAATCGCTGATAGCTCATGAATCCGAGGAAATACTGCGATGGTTTGAGCGCATTGCCGCCGCGGCAGCTCACGCCGCTGGCCGCGCCGAACTCGCATCCGGCGTCGACGGTGAAGGTCATCGCGGCTTTATCCAGCCCGCGGCCAGGTTTATCGAAGTACTTGAGCTGAACGCTGTCGTCGGTGTGGACGCGATGCCGTCCGGGCACGCCGAGGGTATCCGCGCCCTCGTATTGATTGCCGACCAGGGAAAGCCAGCCGTTGGGGCGATAAAGAATCTGAACGCCGAGTCCCGGCTGCTTGTTGAATACGCCGTAGGACTGCCAGCCGTTGACGAACCACGGCTCGATTTTCAGTTTTTCGGTGGGAAAAATTTGAACGCGGACGCCGTTGAAAAACCAGGGCGTGTTGGAGGAAACATAGGAGGGCTGATAGGCCCAGTTGTCGAACTGATAATAGCTGAACAGGCCGACGTAGGACATGAAAATTCCGGCGTCGACGTTGATGCCGTGAAGGACGTTGAAGTGATAACCGCCATAGGCTTCGGAGATGTAGCGATAGGCGGTGGTCAGATCCCAGTTGCCGCGGGCGGGGCTGGCGTCATTACGCGGCGTGGTTGTGGCGTACATCCCGAACTGGGTCATCAGACGGGCGCGAACGTTGTTCCAGTGGAAATCGCCGCCCACGCCCATCTGCGTGAGCTGCACTTCGCCGGCGCGAAAGACTTCGCTCGATCCGCCGATGGTGTGGTCGGCGGGATGGTTGTTGTCGTAGACGTAATCGACGTCGACGCGAATTTCGGGCGTAAAAAAGGCGTTATCGAACGGAGTTTCGGTGTTGCGGGGATTGCCGGTGAGCCAGGAAAAATCGGCGAAGGCAAACGGTTCGGCGGGCTGAGTATATTCCGGCGCGGCGGCGGTTTGGGTATCGGCGGCGCGAGCCGGCTGCGCGGCCGGCGCGGGCTGCGCTTGCGCGGCTTTGAGCTGCGCCTCCAGTTGATCGATTCGCTTGCGCATCGATTCGAGTTCCTGAATGAGAGCCGAGTTATCCGGGGGCGGGGCGTTCTGTCCGGCGGCGGTTGCCGAGAGGAGGGTGAGGGCGAACGCCACACCCCCGGCGATCGACGGCGACATGGGAAATTTCTTTTTACTCCCAGATTGCGAGGCGGTACATGTAACGTCAGGCACAGTCTATTTTAGTCTGGTGCGAAGTACCACGCCATTTGCCGCGAAAAGCTTCCTGTTTTCATCGCCGAAGCGCACGAGCGCGGCCGTGCGCGCCTCCTGGCGCGGTATAGCTCCTCCGAGAGCCAATATGATTCTCCGGACGATTTTGCTAGGCCTGATTTGCCTCCTATTGCGCGGACAAGGGAGCGATACCGAGGCCCGGGCCGTGCTCGGAATGGAACAAACCGGGGCGAGCGCGGCCGATCCGTCGCAGAAGCTGTTCTTCGATTTTCTTATCGACCGGCAAATGAGCGCGAAGTGGATTTCCGTGTGGGGCGAGGTGGAGGTGGCAAGTTTCCCGGGGCAGATCTCGACGCCGGTCGCGCAGTTGAATCTGGCGGGCACGATCGCCAATCTTCAGGTGAATCGGCTGGCGGAATCCGGCGCGTTTTCGACGGGCGTGGATGTGCATCCGTTCCGGAGCTGGACGGCGGGCGGCGGCACGAGAAGGCTCGGTTTTGTTTTGGACGCGGGAGCTACCGGACCGTTTCCGCCGCGGAGCCGGTTGAGTTTGTTCACTGTGCCCGCGCCCGGCTCGCCGCAATATGCGAGCTTTCTGGCGGCGTTTCCGCAGGCAGCCAACGCGTCGTACATCGGATTTCTTCCGCCGGACCGGTCGTTGTTTTACCGGAGCTGGGGCGCGGGAATCCGCATCACCACCAGCTATGGCGACCGAGCGTCGTCCACTTACACGTTCACCATCGGCCAGGACGAGCAGGTGAGCGGAGGAGCGCTACGGGGAGCGGCCGCGAAGTTCGATGTGTTCTATCCTCTGCCGGTGCGAATGCGCGGCTACAATTACCTTTATCTGTTCGGAACCGGCGAGGTAAGGCTTGCGCGCGCAACAAATATCGTGCCTTTTGTTCTGGCGCCCGCGCCGGCCGGAATTACCGGATCGGAGGCATCGGTGGCGATCGCCACGATGGCGAGCGATCGCGACATCTACCGCATCGGCGTGGGTTTGGACGCGGTGGGAATTATTTGCGCGATTTTTCAGGGAACATGCAACTGAGCGCGGAAATTTATCTCGCTTCGACAATCATGCGCATGCCGTATTTGGGCCGCAGCGTGATCAGAGCTTTTGTTTCGACGGGATGATCCGGCTCCAGGCGCAGCTTCCATTTTTGCGCGAGCACGGTGAGCAGCAGCACGCCTTCCATCCACGCGAATCGTTCGCCGATGCAGACCCGCGCGCCGCCGCCGAAGGGAAAATACGAAAATTTGGGGCGGCTTGCGGCGTTTTCGGGCAGCCAGCGATCCGGATCAAAGCGCAAGGGGTCGGGGTGCCAGCGCGGATCGCGGTGGACGACGTAGGGGCTCATCAGGATGATGGATCGCGGCGGGATGGAATACCGGCCCATGCGATATTCGGTCAGGTTGCGCCGGCCGATGCTCCAGGCGGGCGGAAACAGGCGCATCGATTCGGCGAAGACCATCTCAACGTATTTCAAACGGCCCAGATCGTCGAAGACCGGCAGGCGATCGCCGAGCGCATCGATTTCGGCGTGGAATTTCCGCTCGATCTCGGGATTTTGGGACAACAGATACCACGTCCAGGTGAGCGCGTTGGCGGTGGTCTCATGTCCGGCAAGAAAGAGCGTCAGAGCCTCATCGCGGACCTGCTTGTCGTCCATGCCGCTGCCTTCATCGCGCGCCAGCAGCAGCATGGATAAAAGATCGCCTTCGTCGCGGCCGCTGGCGCGGCGCGCGGCGATGATGCCGTAGATGATGCGGTCCAGCAGCGCGCGAGCCCGCTCGAAGCGCCGCACCGAGGGCAGCGGCAGCTTTTCGAGCCACTCGGAAAAAGGGGTGAGCGCGGTTTCAAACAGCCCGAGGACTTCGGTGAGCGCGGCGCCGATTTCATCGGCTTCGGAGGAAACATCGGCGCTGAATAATGTTTTGGCGACGATGGCGAGCGTCAGCCGGGTCATCTCGCGCGCGAGGTCCAGCCGGTCGCCGGGGGACCACTGCCGGCGGCATTGCGCCGCGGCGTCCACCATGGATGCGCTATAGCCGATCAGCCGCTCGCGATGAAAGGCGGGCTGAACCAGGCGGCGCTGGCGCTTATGAAATTCGCCCTCGCTGGTGAGCAATCCTTCGCCGAGCAGAACCTTGGCGCGCTCCAGCATCCGGCTCTTGATGAACTGCGTCTGGTGAGTGACCAGAACGTCCCTGATCCAATCGGGATTGCTGACCACGAAGGCGGGCTGCGGCCCCAGGCGCATGAAGACGATGTCGCCGTGGCTGCGCGCGGCGTTCAGCAGGAACTCGGGAGGGTTTTTGCGGAAATCGGAAAGAACGCCCATGAAGGGGCGACCCTTGAGCGCGGGCGGCTTCGGTTTTGGAACGGTCGCAATCACGTACCCTTGCCAGTATAGCTACTGGCGCGCACGCCGCCGCAGTCCGGCGCGAGCTTCTTCCTTCATTTCGCGCTCGCGCTCCGATTCGCGCTTATCGTGCAGTTTTTTGCCGCGGCCGATCGCGATTTCGAGCTTTACGAGTCCGTCTTTCAGATAGAGCTTGGTCGGCACCAGGGTCAGGCCCTTTTCCCGGGTCGCGCCGGCGAGTTTATCGATCTCCTTGCGATGCAGCAGCAACTTACGGCGACGCGCCGGCTCGTGATTCATGATGTTGCCGTGCGAATACTGGCCGATGTGGGCGTTCACCAGCCAGACCTCGTTGCCGGAAACTTCAGCAAACGATTCCTTGAGTTGGATTTTGCCGTCGCGGGCGGATTTGACTTCGGTGCCGGTCAGGACGAGGCCGGCTTCCATGCGCTCCGACAAATGATAATGATGACCGGCCGAACGGTTATCACTGAGGATTTTAATTTTGCCTTCCACGCCCGGAACCCAAACCGCGTCAATATTTTCGGAAGTCTTTCGCCTCAGTTTATCACGATTTTGTAACCTGATGAAGCAGAACTACTTACGTGTCATCGCGGCGGCCGTGACCGTCGTTTTTATCCTGGCCGGAACGCTTGAAGCCAAAAGCAAGGCGGATAAATTATTTGCCCTGGGCCAGGCGGCGGAGGCGAAGCAGGACTGGGATCGGGCGCTGGACGATTACCTTCAGGCGCTTGATTTAAAGCCCAACGATCCGCAGTACACGATGGCGATGCGGCGGGCGCGGTTTCAATCCGGCGCGATGCACGTCAACAACGGGCTGAAGCTGCGCCAGCAGGGCAAGCTTGAGGATGCGCTGGGCGAATTTCAGAGGGCGCTGATTGCCGATCCTTCGTCCTCGATCGCGGTGGAAGAGATCAAGCGCACGCAGGTGATGATCGAAAGCGCGAAGCCGGGCGAATCGGCGGCGGAGCGGGCGCTTACGCCGGTTGAAAAAATGCGGCGCGAAAACGAGCAGCGCATCGATTCGATTCAAGGCCCGCCGGAGTTGAAGCCGGTGCTGCGGACCATCGGCCCGCTGAAGATGAACAATCAACCGCCGAAGGTTCTGTATGAAACGGTGGGAAAGCTGGCGGGCGTGAATGTGCTGTTCGATTCGCAGTACACGGCTCCGGCGCGGGGCTTCAACGCGGAGCTGCCCGCGGTGACTCCGGAGGAGGCCTTCAATTATCTCGCCGTGCTGACGCACACGTTCTGGAAACCGATCTCCTCGACGGCGATTTTCGTCACCGAGGACAATCCAACCAAGCATCGCGATTACGACGATGAAGTGGTGAAGACGTTCTATATCACCAATGCGACCAGCCCGCAGGAATTTCAGGAAATCGCCACCGCGATCCGCACCGTGGCCGATATCCGCCGGGTGTTTACCTACAACGCGCAGAAGGCGATGATCGTGCGCGGGCCGGTGGATGCGGTGGCGCTGGCGGAAAAACTGGTCCACGATCTGGACAAGCCGAAGGCGGAAGTGGTGGTGGACGTGATTGTGATGTCGGCGAGCAGTTCGCGCACCAAAGCGCTGGGAGCGAGCCTGGTGAATGCCAGCGGCGCCGGCGGGCTTAGTCTTCCGCTGGTCTTCGCGCCGACCAATCCGGTGACAACCACCACCGGCACGACGGGAACCGGAACCGGAACTGGAACTGGCACGAGTACGACGACAACACCTACGGGAACTACCACTACGGGCTCCAGCGGCGCGCCCGGCAGCTTCGTGGCGCTGAATCAACTCAGTCACCTGAGCACCGGGGACTGGGCGACCTCGCTTCCCGGCGCGCTGCTCAACCTGATGCTCACCGACAGCAAGACCCGGGTGCTGGACTCGCCGACCGTTCGCATGTCCGACGGCATGAAAGCCGATTTGAAGGTGGGCCAGCGCATTCCCTACGCGACCGGCAGTTATCAGCCGGGGGTGGGCACGGTGGGGGTGAGCCCGCTGGTTTCCACGCAGTTCAACTACATCGATACGGGTGTGGAACTGACGATCCAGCCCACGGTTCATTCCAGCGATGAAGTGACGATGCACGTCGAAGTGAACGTTTCAAGTGTGGCTTCCTACAACAACATCGGGGGCATTTCCCAGCCGGTGATCGCGCAAAATAAGAACACCGCCGACCTGCGGCTGCGCAATGGCGAAGTCAGCATTTTAGGAGGAGTGACGCAAACCTCCGATTCGCGCTCGCTCAGCGGCATTCCGGGAATCACCAGCATCCCGGTGCTGGGCGGCATCCTCGGCGGCTCGACCAACACCGATAAGGAATCAAGCGACCTGCTGATCGCCATCATCCCGCACATCGTGCGCACGCCGAATTACACGACGGAAAACTACCGCGGCATTTACGCCGGCAACGATCAGAACGTGAAGCTGTACTATGCTCCGGCGCCAGAGCCTGCCCCGGCGGCGCCCGCGCCGGAGCCGGCCAAAGCGGGAGCGCAACTGTCCGGACCGCGCATCGAGTTTGTTCCTTCCGCGGTGAGCGTAGCGCAAGGAAGCCCGCTTACGGTCACGGTTCAGGTCAATGATGCGAGCGATATCCTCTCGGCCGCGCCGATCCGCGTGAAGTACGATCCGGCGCATCTGCGCTTAAACGATATGGCGCCGGGAGCGCTGCTGGCGCAAGGCGGCGTGACGCCGTCGGCCACCAAGGATATTCGCAACGACACGGGCGAAGGGACCATCATCATCGCGCGGCCGCCCGGATCGGCCGCCGTAAACGGACCGGGCGTGGTGGCGACGCTAAGCTTTGTCGGGGTGGCGAAAGGTCCGACCACGGTGACGCTGGATTCCTCGACGCTCAAGGATTCCAAGGGCGGCGTAATTCCGGCGAACCTCGGCTCGCTTACCGTGACGGTACAGTGAAGGTAGGGCTATGAAACGCGGTGAGCGGGGATTGACGTTGGTGGAACTGATCGTCGCCTTCACGATCCTTTCTCTGCTGACGACGATGGCGGTGCCGCTGGCTCGGTATCGCGTGCGCATCGAGAAGGAGCGCGAGCTGCGCTACGCGCTGAAGCAGATGCGCGACGCGATCGACGCTTATAAAGACGCGGCCACGCAGGGCAAAATCGAAGTGAAGCTGGGAACCGACGGCTATCCGGAGTCGCTCCAGCAACTGGTGGACGGCGTGAAGCTGCTGCAATCGGCCGAAGGAAAGAAGATCAAATTTCTGCGGCGCATTCCCACCGATCCGATGACCAACAGCAAGGAATGGGGATTGCACAGCACTCAGGACGATCCCGATTCGCAAAGCTGGGGCGGGCAGAACGTCTTCGACGTATACACAAAGAGTTTGGAGAAAGCGCGCGATGGAACCCCCTATTCACAGTGGTAACTGGCGTCAGACGCCGGGGTTGCGCGTAAGGCGTTCCGGCCGCGGCTACACGCTGATTGAGTTGATGATCGTGATGGCGATCATCTCCATTCTGGTTTCGATCGCGGTGCCGCTGTATCAAAAATCGCTCATTCGCAGCAAGGAGAGCATCCTCAAGAACAATCTGTTCACGCTGCGCACGGTGATCGACGAGTACACCTTCGATAAAAAGAAGGCGCCGCAGACGCTTCAGGATCTGGTGGATCAAGGCTACCTGCGCGAGATCCCGTATGATCCCATCACCGGCAGCAATAATACCTGGAAAATCGTGACTGAAGACGCGCTGACCGCGGTGGATCAGACCGATCCGGGCATTTGGGATGTGCACAGCGGGTCCGACCAGAAGAGCCTGGACGGGTCCATGTATTCGGATTGGTGATTGCGGCGGGCGCGCTACGCCGGTTTTCCGTTGATGAGAACGTCGCGCAGTTCCAGACCTTCGACGTGCTCGATCACGTTCGGCTTTTTCACGTTTTCGAACTTGCAATCGATCACGCGCACATCGCGGATGGGCGAGCTCGCGTAGCCGCGCAGATTTAACGCGTCATTGGCGCGGCCGCAGGTGACATCGCGAACTTCGATATTGCGCGCTACCGGACGGAAGGGCCCGCCTTCGCCTTCTTCATAGAAAAAATCGATCTGAATCGCGTCCGAGGCGACTTCGCCGATTTCCACGCCGCGGAAAACGATATTTTCGATGAAGCCGCCGCGGTAGGAGTTCGTTTTCAGCCGCAGCGCGCGTTCCAGGCGCGGGCTGCTCATCCGGCAGTTGCGGACGAATACATTGCGGACGCCTCCGGAAATTTCGCTGCCGATGCTCACGCCGCCATGGCCATCCTCCATCCGGCAATCGGCGACGATAAGGTTTTCACAAGGCACGTTGAGGCGGCGGCCATCGGCGTTGCGGCCGGATTTGATGGCGATGCAATCGTCGCCGGTCGAAAAAACGCAGCGCTCGATCAGAACATCGGCGCACGATTCCGGATCGCAGCCGTCGTTGTTGGGACCATGGCTGTCGATTTTCACGCCGCGCACGGTAACGTTGCGGCACAGCACCGGATGAATTTCCCACATCGGCGAATTGCGAATGGTGACGCTTTCGATGAGAACGTCCTGGCAGCGATAGGGCTGGATGAACTGCGGGCGAAGATAGTGGCCCTCGCCGAAGATGCGGTCTTTTACCGGCGTTCCGGCCTCGCCCGTTTTTTGAAGCGCGGGCCGGTCGGTGGAGCGCGCGCGATCCCGCCAATCCCACCAGTGTTCGCCATCGGCCTGACCGTCGAGCGTGCCGGCGCCGGTGATGGCGATGCCGGTCTGGTCCAGCGCGTAGATGAAAGGCGAGTAGTTCATGCACTCCGTGCCTTCCCAGCGCGAAAACACGACGGGCAGATAATGTTTGGGATCGCGGGAGAAGCGCAGCGTCGCGCCGCTTTCCAGATGCAGGGCGACGCGGGATTTCAGATGAATCGCGCCGGTGAGGAAATCGCCGGGCGGGACGACGACGCGCCCTCCGCCCGCGCCGGCGCAGGCGTTGATGGCTTGTGCGATGCTTGCGGAAGCCAGCGTGCGGCCGTCGCCGCGCGCGCCGTAACGCGTGATGTCGAAATCCCGCGCGGGAAATACGGGAGGCTTGATGCGCGCGCGAATCTCCGATTCCGGATCGGCGGCCGGAAGCATGATGGCGCTGGAGGCGGCGAGAAAAGTTCGGCGGGTCATGGATTCCGAAGCGCTCCAAAGAGATTGGTGGCGAGCCAGCGGACATAGGCGGCGTTGCGGCGGCGGGTTTCCTCGACGATTGCGGGCGGCAGATGGTCGAGCTTGTCTTTGAAGAAAACGCCATCCTCATCGCGGCAGCCGACCATGTTGCCGAGCCAGAATACCAGAAACAGGTTTCCATCGACGCGCCCGCGCGAGGCGTCGCCGAGCGAAGCGCCGTGCGTGGAATGATACCGCGCGGCGAGTGCGCTTTCTTCGCCGAAGGCGTTCCGCGCCGCGAATTTTTCGCAGGCGGCCACCATGCTCTCGAACAGAGCGCGTTCCGGCGAGCCTTTCGGTTGCTCGGAGAGCACATCGAATAATTGCAATTGCAGCTCGCCGGAAATCTTGTAGTTGAGGCGGCCGCGCGTTGCTTCGCCGATGCTCGCCAGCACGGCGGGCTGCTTGCCGCTGCCGGAATGAATGCTGAGTGTCCCGTTAAAAAAGCGCGCCACGGAGGCAAGCGCGGCGACGCGCGACTGCAAATCGGCGAGCGGGTTGGCGACCGAGGAAAGCTCCGGCCACATTTTGTGTGAAGTGTAGCGCTCCAGCTCGTCTTTGGTTTCCGGATAGGCCTGGCGTTTTTTGAAGCCGAGATTGGGCGGGACGAGCTGCGCGGCGCGGCCGCGCTCGCGCAGCCAGTGCATGTAGAAGATCAACTCGAGCGGGGTGGTCAGCGTTTCGGCTTCGTCGAGCGACGGCTCGAAATCGAACGGCTCTCCGTTCTTCGCGCGGGAAATCGCGTCGAAAAGCTCTTCGTTCAGCTTCAGGCTGGGGCCGAATTTCACGGCAAGGCGGCGAATCGCGGCGGGCGTGAAGCGATATTGGCGATCGTCGCAGAGGAACGGTTTCGCGAACGCGTCCTGCACCCAGGCGCGCTCTTCCGCGGTCAGGCGGCGGGCGAAGAGATGGTCGATTTCCGCATCGGAATAGGGCCGCGGATGACGCGTATCGGCGCGCAGGTCGAAGACGCGCGAAGTATCGGTGGTGAATTTGGTGTAGCCGGCCGCCTGGCGAATCGCCTCCTTCACCCAATCGACCGATCGGGCGATGGCGCGATCGTCAGCGCCGCTGACGATGAAATGATCGGCTTCGGCGTTGTAGCCGTGGCGATACCCAGCGCGAATCGCGGCCCATAATCCGGCATGATAAAGATGACGGATGCTCACCCGCGTGTGCCCGGGCGCGGTGGGGTCCGATCCATCGCGCGCGGCGATCTCTTCATCGGTGGCCATCTCGCGCGTGGCGGAAAGCTGCACCGTCGAGGCGAGATTGCGGCCGGTGGTTTGGAGAATCGATTCGAAAGCGTCGAAGACTGCCGGCAGGCTGATTTCCGGATGACGATTGCCGGCGGCGATCGCGGGCTGATCGAGCTGCGGGCGGGGAAGAAAAGCGCGATCGATTTCCGTGGCGAATTTCCGGACATTCTCATGGTCGGCCGGGCCGAACGCGTATAAATAACGATCGCCTTGGCGCCACAGCGGAGCCGCGAAATCGGGCGATCCGCCGATTTGCAGCAGGCCGGCGTCGGTGGCGACGTAGACGGCGCCGCCGCGGCGCGTAAGCGATCGCACAAATACGCCAGGAATTTTCGCCGAGCGGAATGCTTCATCGCCGCGCGCGAGCTGCACTTCGATCGCGGCGATCTGGTGGATCGCGGCCGGCGTGCTCATGCGCGGCGGATCCAGCGCTCGAAATTGGTCCGGAACATCCGCCTGACGTCCTGTTCGATATCGGCGCGCGTGACGGCGCGGCCGTCCTCGGCCAGCAGGGAATACGAATTGGTGAGGATCGGCGCGAGCGTGCGGCGCGTGTTGCGCCATTTGTAAACCACCTGTTCGAGCACGCGTGCGTCGCTATGCTGCGGGATGAAACTGGTCCCGATCATTTCAATGCGCTCCCGCGTGATCTCCTCGACGATGCTCGGATTGTTGAGGAACCACCAGCATCCGAAGGGCATGAGGTTGGCGAACTTGCGCGAGTAGACGCACAGCTCGTGCTGATTTTCGCGGCTGAGGACGCTGATGAAATATCGATTGTCGGGATAATCGGCCGCCAGACGCTCCACCGCGCGAAGATCGGCTTTGCCCACGCCGTCGCCGGCGAGCTTCAATCGGGGATTCACCTGGTAGCGCGGGCCGATCATGGTCGAAAGCGGCAGATCGAATTCGCGGCAGGAGGGCAGAACCGCCTCGGCGAGCAGCCGCCCGCGCAGCGAGTTTTCCGGGAACTGGAACGTATCGGGAAGGGAGACGGCCATGTAGACCGGCTTCATCCGCTTGCACCAATCGGCGAGGAAGCGGCGCGTTTCGGCGATGGCGCCGCCGGACGCCTCGGCATCCACGCGATAGCCCTGCGATTCGAGAACGCGCCAATGATCGGGCCACTTGTTCAGGATGCGGTCCAGGCGCAGCACGGGATGGAAGCGCCGATCCGCGCCGGCTCGCTCCCACAGCGGAGCTTCTTCCGGGTCCAGAGGATCGTTGGTCATCACGACTTCGCTGATCCCGGCGAGCTTCAGGACGTGATCGATGTGCGAATCGAGCTGCCGCGATTCGAAGAAGGCACGCGCCTCGCGCAGGTCGGGCGAGGAGGTGGGCAGATCGAAGGCCTGGAGCACGGCGACGACGCCGCGCGTCGATTCCGAGACCGGAGGATTGTCCACGAACAAGGCTTGCCAGATCGCGTCGGCCTTCTCGCGTTTGCTCATCGCGAAATATTGTTCCGGAGTCAGCGTGGAGGAGCGGAAGAGCTCGGCTTCGAGATAGTGATAGGTGATCAGCTCGTCGATGCCCCACAACCCCAGCCGTCCCAGGGCGGGCATGAACAGGTGGGTGTGAATATCGATGAACGGGATGGATTGAAGCGCGTGCTCGACATGGAGAGCGATCCCGGAGGCGGCCGCGCGATCGTGAGTCAGAAGACTGGCCATGCTCAAGAATCTATCGCAATTGGCCGGGGTCGCGTCAAAACAGGTTCGTTAAATTTAGTTTTTAGCGAAACGCGCTGAGCAGGATTTAGTTTTTCTAAAGTTGCCGTTCAGAGAATCGGGTTTGATCCGGAGCGATTTGGCGTGTACATTTTACCTATTCGATTGGGAGGGGCATTTTTATGAAACGCAGCCTTGTCGCTGTTGTTGTTTTCTTGCTGGGCGCGGCCCGGGGGCAGGAGTTTCGTGGCGCCATCAGCGGATCGGTGGCCGATCCGGCCGGCGGCGCGGTCCCCAACGCCACCATCACCGCGACGGAAACCGCGACCGGAAGCAAATCGCAAACCATTTCCGATAGCGCGGGCGCTTATACCATCCCGTTTCTTGCGCCGGGAACCTACGACATCACCGCGCAGGCATCCGGGTTCAAGCGATACGAGCGCAAGGGCCTTCATATCGGCGCGGGGGACCATCCGGTGATCGATATCCGGATGGAGCTGGGCGATGTGACTCAGTCGATCGACGTGGCGGAATCCGCGCCGCTGGCCAATACCGAGAATGCATCGGTGGGCCAGGCGATCACCACGGCGCAGGTGGAGGATTTTCCGCTGAACGGGCGCACGCCGATGATGCTGGCGCAACTGTCGATCGGCGTGATCGCGACGGCGCAGCCGACCCTGGTGCATCCCTTCGATAATGCCGGCGCGGCCGCCTGGAGCATCGGCGGGATGCCGTCGCAGACCAGCGAGCTGCTGCTGGACGGCTCGCCCGACGCGACCTGGGATAACCGGCTGGCCTATAGCCCGCCCCAGGACGCGGTGCAGGAAGTGCGGGTGAAAGCGTTCGACAACGACGCGGCATACGGGCATACGGGCGCGGGGACGGCGAACCAGATCCTCAAGACGGGAACGAACGCCTTCCACGGATCGATGTACGAATTTACGCAGGCGTCGCGCCTGGACGCCGTGAATTTTTTCACGAATCGATCCGGCGCGGCGGTTCCGGTGACGCATTTCAATCAATATGGATTGACGGCGGGCGGTCCGGTGCTGCTTCCGAAAATTTTCAACGGGCGCAACCGGCTGTTCTGGTTTTTTGCCTTCGAAAAGCTGAACGATGCGCAGCCGAATAACAGCACGCTGGGCAACTCGACCTCGAACTACACCACCGTTCCGACCGACGCCGAGCGCAAAGGGGACTTTTCGGCGCTGAACTATACGCTCTACAATCCGTTCAGCGCGGTGCTGAATGGCAGCACCGTGACGCGGCAGCCATTCCCGAATAACATGATTCCGGCGAACCTGCTGAATCCGGTCGCGATCGCTTATTTGAAGTATTATCCGGAGCCGAACACCACGCCGCTGGGGGCGAACGGATTTGAAAATTACGTCAGTGGCTTTCTTTCAACCGATGCCTACGATAACGAGCTGGGCCGCGTCGATTACAACATGACGGACCGGAGCCGTTTGTTTTTCGATATTCGTCACAACAATCGCGTTCAGGCGAAAAATAATTACTTCAACAACATCGCGACCGGAACGGATCTGGCGCGCGAGAACTGGGGCGCGACGCTCGATGAAGTGTACACGATTACTCCGACGGCCATCGCCGATGTGCGCGCGAATTTCACGCGGATGAATGAAGTGCATTATGAGCCGAGCCAAGGCTTCGATCCGTCACAGCTCGGCTTTCCTTCGTATATCGCGGCGGCTTCCGAGTACGCCGTGATGCCTTTCATTCAATTTGGAAGCTGCGGCAGCCAGACCAGCTTTCAGTGCCTGGGCGACAACAGCGCTTCGAAGGATCCCTCGCAGTCCTATCAGCTTTTCGGCGACGTGGCGAAGTCCGTGGGGACGCATATGCTGAAATTCGGCGTCGACCTCCGGCAATATCGTCTGAATACGTACATCACGGGAAATTCGGCAGGATCCTACACCTTCGGCAATGGATGGGTACGGCAGGCCAGCAACAGCTCCTCGACCACGGTGGTCGGCCAGGATTTCGCGTCGTTCCTGATGGGCCTTCCGACGGCGGGGCAGATCGATTTAAATTCGTATGGCTCGTACTCGTCTTATTACTACGCCGGTTTCGTGCAGGACGACTGGCGCATCAGCCGAACCTTGACGTTGAATCTCGGGCTGCGCTTCGATCACGATACCCCTTACGCGGAAAAGTTCGGTCGCACCGTGGATGGGTTCGCGTTTAACCAGCCCAGCCCGATTGCCGCGGCGGCGATGGCCGCGTACGCCAAAAATCCGATCCCGCAGATTGCTCCGAATGACTTCGCGGTGAACGGCGGCCTGACGTTTCCAGGCGCGAGCAGCGGAGCGCCGTATCAAAATACGTCGCACCTGTTCAGCCCGCGCGTCGGATTCGCCTGGAGCCCGCGGCCGCTGCACGGCGCAACCGTTTTCCGCGGGGGATTCGCGATGTTCGTGGCTCCGATCACCGTGGCGAACCTGGCGATCAACGGCGTCTATTCGTCCAATCCGATCGTCGATCAGGAGGGGTTCAGCCAGACTACGACCATGATCGTGCCGTCGAATTTTCTTTCGCCTTCGGCGACACTTTCAAACCCGTTTCCGGGCGGCATCCAGCGTCCGGTGGGATCGTCGCAGGGGTTGGCGACGTTTTTGGGCCAAACCGTCAGCTTCTTTAATCCGTCCATGGCCAGCCCCTACGCGATGCGCTGGAACTTTGGCGTCGAGCACACGTTCGGAAAGGATTTGCTGATTGAAGTGATGTATGAAGGCAATCACGCCGTCCATCTGCCGATCGCGGTGACGCAGGCCAATATCATCCCCCGGCAGTTTCTGAGCACGCTGCCGGTTCGCGATCAAAACCTGATCAACGCCTTGACTGCGACGGTGCCGAATCCGTTCGCCGGCCTGGAGCCCGGCACCAGCCTGAACACCTCAACAACCACCGCCGCGCAGCTTCTTTCGAAATATCCGGAGTTCCCCGCGGGCGAAGCGAGCGGCAGCACGGGCGTGATCGAGCAGAATCTCACGCAGGGACGGTCGTATTTTGAAAGCCTGAACGCGCGCGTGGAGAAGCGCTTGTCGCACGGCCTTTCGCTGATCGGCGCCTATATTTTCTCGAAGCTGATCGAGCAGGATTCCTGGCTGAATGATACCGATCCCGTTCCGGAAAAGAGAATCTCTCCGTTCGATCATCCCGAGCATTTCGTTGTGGGGGCGACGTACATGCTGCCGATCGGAAAAGGAAAGCTGGTGAATCTGCAATCGCGCTGGATGAACATGCTGCTCGGCGGCTGGAACGTGAACGGCATCTACACCTATCAGACCGGCGCGCCGCTGCTGTGGACCAATGGCAGCTCCACCAATCCCGGCGATTATGTGTATCTGGGAATGCCGCTCACGCTGAATCCGCGGCAGGTGAATGGCGACGCGTTCAACGTATCGGCGTTCGACACCAAGAGCGCAGACCAGTTTCAGTACCATATCCGGACTTTCGCGACGGCGTACAGCAACCTGCGGCAGGACGGCATCAATAATTTCGACGCGTCGCTGCTGAAAAGCTTCTATTTCACCGAAAAAGCATATTTTCAGCTCCGCCTGGAGGCATTCAACGTACTGAACCATCCGGCCTTTTCGGCTCCGAACACGACCGTGAGCAGCACCAGCTTCGGCTTGATCACCGCGCAAGCGAACCTGCCGCGGCAGATCCAATTAGGCGCGCGCCTGGTCTGGTAGTCGTTACCTACACAAGTTCTACATCACCGCGCGGCGGCGATTGCGGTTACGGCTTCCCAAAACAGATGGAGGTGTTTGTAGGCGGCTTCTTCGAGCATGCGCTCCTGATCGCTGTGAATGCCGAAGCCTCGCGGACCATCTTCTTCATCCACCATCGGACCGATTCCGTAACACGGCACACCCTTGGCCCGGACCTGCGCCATATCCGTCGCGCCGGTTTGCATCAGCGGCAGCACGGGCACGTGATAAACCTTCTGGAAGGCGCCTTCCAGCGCGTGATATTCCTCCGACGTGATGCTCGATGGCGGCGGAATTGGACGCTCCGCGCGCCCGCCGGGGACGATCTGCACTGCGGGGTCATTGATCACGTTTTTCATCAGCGCGTAAAACGCATTCATGTCCTCGTCCGGCAAAGCGCGGATATCGAGTGTCGCCGTGGCTTCCGACGGAATCACGTTGGTTTGGTATCCGCCCTGAATGATGTTCGGCGAAATCGATGTGTGCAGCATCGAATAAAACGTCGGCTCATGCTCGGCGAAGTACTCGCGCGCTTCGGCCGATTTCGACGGATTCAACAGATCGCGAAAACGCTGCGCCTCGGCGGGCTCGCTGATCTGCGCCAGTTTTTCGAAATACGTTCTGGTGGTGTCGTTCAGGCGCATCGGCGGATCCCACATGGCGATTTTTTCGACCGCCCGCGAAAGATGCACAATCGCGTTGCTGCGCATCGGCCGGGACCCGTGCCCGGAAACGCCGGTGGCCACCAGCCGCGCGCCTCGCGGGACTTTTTCGGTGGTTTCAATCGTCGCGAAAACGGCCTTGCCGCCGCGCCGGACCACGCCGCCGGCCTCTGCCAGACAGACTCCGGGTTCAATTTGCGGCCAGTGCTCGCTCACCAGGTAGCCGATGCCGAATCCCGAAGCGCCTTCTTCGCCGGATTCGCTGACAAAGATCACGTCGCGGTCGAGCTTCACGCCGGTGCGCTTCAGCAGAATCGTGGTCATCATCGCGGCGAACAGGTCGCTTTTATCGTCGATCACGCCGCGGCCATAAATGTAGCCGCCGCTGAGCGTTCCGCTGAACGGGCCGAAGTTGATCCACTTGGCCGGATCCACTTTCACCGTGTCGCTGTGTCCCATGATCAGCAGCGGCTTCTTCGAACCGTTGCCCTTGATGCGCGCGATGAGGTTCGCGCGATTCGGATCTTTCGCCACGACGATGGACGGAATGCCTTCGGCGTCGAACACTTTTTTGACGTAGTCGACGACGCGAGTCTCCATCCCGTTGCTGGAGTCGATCTGCACCAGCGCCTGAAGATGGCGAAGACCTTCGGCGTCGATCTTGGTCCAGTCCATTTGTTGCGCCTGGCAGGAGGCGGCCAGCGCGACGGCGAAGAGCAGGCGAGCACTTTTCATCGCGATCAGTTTATCGCACTCCCGGGCCAGGGGCGGCGAATCGCGGCGATGGCGAAAACACAATCCATCGCCGCGATCGTTCATTCCTCAGCGGGTGGCGAAGCTGGTCTCCGTCCATTTTTGCGCTTCGGCCGATTTGGCCCATTCACCGGCGATCTGGCGCGTGGTCACGTTAAGCCGATTCCAGACGTTCGTCAACGAAATCCACAGAATCAGCGAGGCGAGCTGCTGTTCGTTGTAGTGGCGAGCCGCTTCATTCCAGATTTCATCCGGAACTGGATCCGGACGATCGCTCATCCGGGTAACCGCTTCGGCCAGCGCCAGCGCGGCGCGCTCGGCGTCATTGAAGTACGGCGCGTCGCGCCAGGCCGCCACGGTGAAAAGCCGCTCATTTGAGTCTTCGCTCTTTTTGAAGCGATGCGCCAGATCGACGCACACGCTGCATCCATTGATCTGGCTCACGCGCAGGTGAACCAGACTCAGGGTGCGCATCGGGACGCCTCCCAGTTCGGCGCATTTCATCAGTGACTGCATGGCCTGCATCGCTCCGGGAACGAGCATCGCCGGATTTTTCATTCTTGCTTGCATGGTGTTCTCCTTGTCACAACCATTGAAGTTGTTTCGTCACTACCATGACGGATGGCGGCGGGAGAATGTGACCAATGAATCAAAATGAATGGTGGGCGGAGCAGTTCAAGCAAAATCGCGGGCATTTGCGAGCGGTGGCATACCGGATTCTGGGATCGGCGAGCGAAGCCGACGACGCGGTGCAAGAGGCGTGGCTGCGGCTCACCGGCACGGAAGCAGGCTCGATTGAAAATCTCGGCGGATGGCTGACCACCGTGGTCGCGCGCGTGTGTCTGGATATTCTGCGCTCCCGCGCCGCGCGGCGCGAGGAAGTCTTGGACGCGCGCGAATCCGAAAAACCCGACCGCCGCGCCCGCGGCCCGGAAGAGGATGCGCTGCTGGCCGATTCGGTGGGGCTGGCGCTGCTCATCGTGCTGGAGCGCCTGACGCCCGCTGAGCGGGTCGCGTTTATTCTGCACGACATGTTCGATGTTTCCTTCGAGGAAATCGCTGGCGTGGTCAGCCGGTCGCCGGCCGCGGCAAGGCAGCTTGCGAGCCGGGCGCGCCGGCGGGTGCGCGGCGCGCCGCGGCCGGATCGAGCCGAAATCGATCAGCAGCGGCGCGTCGTGAATGCTTTTCTCACGGCCTTGCGCGGGGGCGACGTCGCGGGGCTTCTCGCGGTGCTCGATCCCGATGTGGTCGTGCGGCTCGATGAATCGGCGGCCCGCCCCGGCGCGCCGAGAGAACTGCGCGGAGCCGAGACTTGGGCCAGGGGCGCGGTCGCCTACGCGCAGCTTGCCAACGCAATGCAACCCATGCTCATCGATGGCGGCGTCGGGCTGGTATGGGCTCGCGGCGGGCGCGCGGCCCGCGCGGTTCGCTTCACGATTCAGGGCGGAAAGATTACCGCCGCGGAAATTATCGCCGATCCGCCGCGCTTGCGCGAGCTGGATCTGAAGGTTCTCGATTAATGCAGAAATCGCGCGTTCTTCTGGCCCTTCAGCACCAGCTCGGAAGCGAGCAGCGCCGCCGCCTGATCCTGCGCCGTGTGCGTGCGATTCACAATGTCGGCGGCGAATTGCGAGCCGAATGGCAGCGGCAATTTCTTGCAGTCGATGTAGCGCGTTCCCTTGCCGTTCACGATAAATAAATGATCGCCGCCGGCGCGCCCCGCGATGTCGATCGTCTTTCGCGTTTCCATGTAGCCTTCCGTGCCGAGAATAAACGTTCTCTCATCCCCGAACACGCCGAGCGTTTCCGGCGTGAACCAATCGACGCGAAAATATCCGAGGCCGCCGCTGCCCTGCACCATCATGTCGCCGAAATCCTGAAATTTCGGCCGATGAGGATGATTCACGTTGGCCAGCCGCGACATGGTCACTTCGGCTGAAGTGGAACCCGTGAAATACACGAACTCGTCGGCCTGATGCGAGCCGAGATCGCACAGTGTTCCGCCGTACAGCGCCGGATCCCAGAACCAATCGGGCCGCGTCTTTTCGTTCACCAGGTGCGGCGCAAGCTGGATGGTCTGCACGATCTTTCCAATTTCCCCGTTCCTCACCAGTTCGCCCGCGTGCAGCGTAGCGCGCGATTCCAGCCGCCCGTACAGAATCGCGAACATGCGATTGGTTTCCTTCACCGCGCGCCGCACCTCGGCGAGCTGCTGCAAGGAAGTGATGGCCGGCTTATCGCACAAGAAATCCTTTCCATGGCGCATGACGCGAACGCCGAGCGGCGCGCGCAGATTCGGCACCGCCGCCGAACAGACGAGCTGAATCGAGGAATCGTTTAAAATTTCATCCTCGCCGCGGGCGAGCTTCACATCGCCGTAGCGCTTTTGGAACGCAGCGAGCGCCGCTGTGTTGGTCGAATGAACCCAAACCAGTTCGCCGCCGGCCCGCCGCATCGTATCGCTGATGCCGTTGATGTGCGAATGATCCAGGCCGATGACGGCGAAGCGAATCTTGTACTTGGGCGTTTCCTCCTGCGCCGGCGCCGGGGCTTCCTCGTAAGCGGCCGGACCCGCGTTCAAAAATCCGCCCATCATTCCCGCCGATCCCGCGGCCTTCAGAATCGAGCGCCGGCTCAAGTCATCGATCGCCATGCGCGTAGTGTATCTCGTTCCCATGCCGCGCGCGATTCGTGATAGCTTATGTCCCATGCGCCCGCTTGTGCTGCTTGCGTTCTGTTCTTTTTCGATGCTCGCCCAACTGGCCCCGCCGAACTCCGCGGGAGTGTCGATCGGCCACGTTCATCTGATGGTCAGCGATCCGGAAGCGCAAAAAAAGCTTTGGGTCGGCGTGTTCGGCGCGGAAGTGACCAACGCCGGATCGCTCGAGCTGCTGCGCCTGCCGGGGATTTTCGTCGTCGTGCAGAAATCGCGCAATCCGCCGAGCGGCGGCTCGGACGGATCGACGGTCAATCATTTCGGCTTTCTGGTGAAGAGCTACGCCGAAACCAAGGCCAAGCTCGCCTCCGCCAATGTTCCGTTCACGGATAACGCCGGAAAGAAGCAGGTGATGGCGGAGTTTCCGGAAAAAGTCCGCGTGGAATTTACCGAGGGCGAGAACCTGCAAACACCGATCGTATTCCATCACATGCATCTGGTCTCCACCGATCCGGAAAAATTGCGCGACTGGTACGTGAAGACGTTCAGTGGCAAGGCCGGAAAGCGCGAGCAGTGGCTTTCGGCCGAATTTCCCGGAGGCGAGCTCGATTTCCGCAAGGCCGACGCGCCGCAGGCCCCCACCAAGGGCCGCTCGCTCGATCACATCGGTTTTGAAATCGCCGGGCTGGAGACGTTTTCCAAAAAACTTGCCGACGCTGGAATGCCGTTCGATTTTCCCTACCGCGTTTTGCCGCAGCTCGGAGGATTGCAAATCGCCTTCATTCTCGATCCGGAAGGCACGCGCATCGAACTGACGGACGGGTTCATGGCGAAATCGCATTAGGCGTTTCCGCGCGGCAAAATAGATAACAACGTCAGGAGAATTCAAATGAGCCGTCACAGCCGCCGTGAATTTTTGGGAATCGCCGGAGCGGGACTGGCCGCCGCGCGCTGGCTCGCCGCCGAGCCCCGCGATCCGGACCTGATCGTCTTCAACGCCAAGATCTATACGGTCGATTCCAACGCGCCGCGAGCAGAGGCGTTCGCGGTGAAGAACAACCGCTTCCTCGCCGTGGGCGCAAGCGACGAAATCAAAGGCTTGGCGGGCAAGAGCACGCGGATGTTCGACGCCAAACAGATGACCATCGTGCCCGGCTTCATCGATTGTCACAATCACGCCACCGGCAACGTGCTGCTTTACGAGGTGCTGGTGGGCAATCCTTACGTGGTCGAGTTCGTGACCATTCAGAGCATTATCGACAAGCTTCGCGCCAAGGCCTTGCAGACGCCGCCCGGAACGTGGGTGGAAGGATTCTTCTTCGACGATACCAAGGTCAAGGACAATCGCCTGCTGAATATTCACGATCTGGATCAGGTTTCGCGCGACCACCCCGTCGCCGTGCATCATCGCGGCGGCCACACGACGTTCTACAACAGCAAGGCTTTCGAAATGGCGGACATTAATAAGAACACGCCCAATCCGCCGGGCGGCACCTTCGATCGCGACGCCGACGGCAACCTCAACGGCCGCGTCACCGATCGCGCCACGGCCAGGCTGAACCGCGTCGGCAAGCGCACCACCTATACGCCGGCCGAAACCGAACAGCGCAATCGCGACGGCCTCGCTTATATCTCCAAGCAGTTCGTGCGCTACGGCCTCACCAGCGTCCATCATGAATCCGGCGACCTGTTTGCGTTGCAGCAGATCCGCGCGCGCGGCGATCTGCTGCATCGGGTGAGCTACGAAGCCAGCGGCAAGGTTCTGGAAGCGATGATCGAGGGCGGAATCGAAACCGGCTTCGGAGATGAATGGATTCGCTTCGGCGCAACTTCCGAGCACACCGTCGACGGATCGTTTTCCGAACGCACCATGGCCCTGAGCACTCCTTATGAAGGAACAACATATAAGGGCAACGTCACCGAAACGCAGGATTCGTTGAATGAATGGATCGAACGCGTTCATCGCGCCGGCATCCAGGTGAACTGCCACGCCAACGGCGATGTCGCCATCGACATGTTCCTCACCGCGGTGGAGCGCGCGCAAAAATTATTCCCGCGCGCCGATGCGCGTCCGAAAATCACGCATTGCACGTTAATCAACGATGAAATTATCCGCCGGATGAAGGCGCTCGACGCGGTCCCGGCGGCGTTCACTTCGTACGCCTATTACAATTCCGACAAGTTTCATTTCTACGGCGAGGAGCGAATGAAGCACGCCATGGCGTTTCGCACGTTTCTCGACGCCGGCATTCGCGCCGCCGCGGGTTCCGATTTCAGCCCCGGCCCGTTCGATCCGCGCATGGGGATTCAGGGCATGGTGACGCGCACCGGCTGGAACGGGGAAACCTGGGGCGCGAATCAGCGCGTGAGCGTCGATGAGGCAATCCGCATCAACACGCTCAATGGAGCCTACAACTCGCACGAGGAGTCGATCAAGGGATCGATTGCGCCGGGCAAGCTCGCCGATTTTGTGGTGCTCGCCGAAGATCCGCACACGATCGCGGCCGACAAAATTAAGGATATCGAGATCGTTCAGACCGTAGTCGGCGGAAATACCGTCTATAAAGCGTAGGCGCGGCGCCGCGCGCGATAGAACGCGCCAGCAGCGCCGCCTCGCCGATCGCCACCAGACAAACCATCAGCGCGAGCGAAAGAATCGCCGCAGGCGGCGCGAAACAAATGGCTGCCAGCCCGTGCGCCACCTGAGACGGCTGGCGGTAAAGCCGGATCAGCGCCGCCATCGTGGCGCGCGCCTCGAATCCGCTGTACAGCGGGATCAGCTTGGCCCAATACGTCGCGATCAGAACGTATCCGGATAGCAGCACCATCGCGCTTGCGATCCATTTTCCCAGCGCCCGCCCGCGCGCGGCGCCCAAAAACGCCAGCGATAAAATTGGAACCAGCAGCGGCTGCGCGTACCACGGCGCCGGATTGACGTTCTCGCCATGAGAGACGGCGTCGTTAATCGCCGCATCGTAGAGCAGGGCGGCGAAGAACGCGCTCGAATAGAGAAGCGCGATCCATTCCGCCGCGCGATGCCGCTGCGCCATCCACAGCAGAAGCGCAGCCGCCCAGACGGCCAGCAAGATGCGCAGTGTTGCTTTGGAAAATGCGCGAAAGGTGTTGTTGCCGGTCCACAGAGCCGAGCGCGCCGAAGCTTCGATCGCGGCCGGCACGCGCTTCAGGCGCAGATCCTCCAGCGCCGCCGCCGGACGCGCGCCCTGCCGAATTTCCGGAATCGCCGTCAGAATCGAATAGCGCGCGACATTTCTCGCGTACCAGGGTCCGGCCAGCGCCGCGACGATCGCCGCCGCAACCGCCAGATCCCGCCAGCGTTTTCGAGCCACGCAGATCGCCGCCAGCACGGGAACAAACGCCAGCAGGTACGCCTTGGCGAGTAGACCGAGCGCGAGGACCGCGCCCGCAGCCGCGATCCGCCGCGCCGCCGGCTTGTTGTAGTACTCGATGGTAAGCACGATCAGCCACAGCGCCAGGGGAACCGCCAGCCAGTCATTCGCCACATGGGCGAGCGTCGCCCACAGCATCTGTGACGACAGCGCCACGAACACCACCGCTTCCGCAAACGGCGGCGGGATTCCAAGCTGCCGCGTCAATCGCCCGGCCGCGGCAAGCAGCAGAACCACCCCCATCGCCGCGCCGCTCACTCGCAGCGCGAGAACGCGATAGGGCAACGGGATGCGCGCCATTGCCGCTTCCGGCAGAGCCAGGATCGCGTAGGCAAGCGGCGGCTGATGCGCCTCGTAATTGAGAAATGGCGACGGCTGCTTTCGCAGTTGGGGATCGATCCGCAGCAGCTCGCCATGCACGCGCGCGCGCTCGGAATCCGGCGCGCGAAAAAAATCATCGTAGGAGGCGACCGCCGGAAGATTCGTCTTCACCGAAATGCTCGCCGGCGCGAGCAGTACTGCGCTTGCGGCCTCCGCGGACAGCGTGGACGACCGCGGATCGGGAAAGCCGCCGCCGTTCGCCAGCGTCTGCGCGTAGGCGAAGTGAAACGGCTCGTCAAAGCCTTCCCACAGCGGCAGCAGCAAGCTGTACGCCAGCGCGTTCAGCATCGCGTACGCGAAAATCAGGCAGCGCCCGCTCATTTCCGGCAAGCGCTGTAAAGACCCCGGTCAAAAATATAATTCGCCACGCTTTCGGGAAGCTCCGGCGGAGTCACGCCGCGGCGCAGCGCCTGCCGGATCTCCGACGACGAGACCGGCAGCGCCACGGTTTCCAGGCGATGCACGCGCGCGCCATCCGGACAAGTGTAATCGTGCCCCGGCCGCGTTACGACAATAAATGCAACCGCCTGAACCACGTCCTTCCAGCGATACCAACTGCGAATTTCGGCGAAGGCGTCGGCGCCGATGATGAAAAAAACCTCGCCGTCCATCGCTTTCACCCGCTCGATGGTATAGATCGAGTAACTTTTTTCCTTGCCTTCTTCAAGACGCGACGGCACGAAGCGCTGGTCGGCGGCGCAGGCCAGTTCCACCATGCGATAGCGATCCTCATAGCTCGCGCCGGCTTCTTTTAACGGCGGATTCGCGGCGGGAATAAAAAGAACGCGATCGAGCGAAAATTTATCGGCCGCCTCGCGCGCCACCACCAGATGCGCGTTGTGGATCGGATCGAAGGTGCCTCCGAAAATCGCGGTCCTCATAAGATGCGCTTCAGAAATTCGTCCTCTCTTTCGATCTCTATCTCGATTTCGAGCCAATACAGCCGGGCCGGCGCGATCGCCCGCGCCGCTTCGTCCGGCAGATTGGCCGCGTCCTTTTCCGTGGTCAAAAGCGTATCGACGCCAAAGGCGAGGCGCGCCAGTTCCCGCGCGGAATAACAATGATGATCCGGAAACGCCTCCCGCCGGAGGACGCGCACGCCCAACTGTTCCAGTGTGCGCCAAAACGACCGCGGCGTGCCGAGCCCGCAGAACGCCGCCGCGCGTCCGAAATCGCCGGGCGGCGCGCCGTCGAGCGAGACCCATTTACCCGCCGCCACGCGGGAGCGGAAAACCGGAGCGCTGGTGTATTGCGCGATCATCCGTTCCAGCCCGCGCGTCGATTGGAGCGGTTCGCAGCGCGTCAGAATAATTTCCGTGGCCCGGCGCAACGCTTGAAACGGCTCGCGCAATCTGCCCAAGGGAAAGACGCCGCCGGCCCAGGGATCGACGGCGTCAATCAGGACGATGTCATGCCGCCGCGCCAGCCGCCGGTGCTGAAAACCATCGTCGAGAAGAAAAACATCCGCGCTGATGCCTTGCGCAACGGCGTAGCGATCCGCGCCGATTCCCACGGCCGCGTCTCCGCGCCGGATGAAAATTCGCGCTTCATCGCCGGTTCGCGCGCGATCCGCCCGCTCCCCGCGCGGAACGATGACGGATTCGCGCGATTTCCGTTTGTAGCCGCGCGTTAAAATCGCCGGATTGCGGCCGCGTTCGCGCAATCGCGCCGCCAGATGAGCCACCACCGGCGTCTTGCCGGCGCCGCCCATCGCCAGCGCGCCGACGCTGATCACCGGAGCATCCAGAGCGCGCGCCGGGCGCAGCGCCTGGATCGCATTGCCGGCGCGCCAAATCGACGACAGCGGGGCGAGCACGATTCGGGCTGGAAGCGTCCGCGGCGGATTCGGAATCGCCTCGGCCGCCGCGTCGATGATTCGCGCCACCGCGCGGGAGGATGCTCCGCGCTTCGCCATCGCCAGCTCGCGCGCCTTCGATCCCATCCGTTCCCGCCGCGCCGGATCGGCGATCAGCCTCGCTACCGCGCCCGCCAGAGCCGGGGGCCCGGCGATTCTCTCCATCGCTCCCGCATGCTCGAACTCGTTCGCTATGGCCGCGAAATTTTCCATGTGCGGCCCAACAATTACCGGCTTGGCGAAAAAGGCCGGCTCCAGAATGTTGTGCCCGCCGCGATCGGCGAGCGTCCCGCCCATGAAGACCACATCGGCGCGGGCGAATGAAGCCGCCAGTTCGCCGATCGAATCGAGCAGCAGCACGCGCGCCGCGCCGACCAACCCGCGGCTGCGCCGCGCAAACGGAATTTTCGCGCGCTCCAGTTTTTCCGCGGCAGGCTCGAAGCGCTCCGGCTTCCGCGGCGCCAGGATCAGAAAAACATCGGGCAGCGACCGGAGCGCGTCGATGACAACGTCGTCTTCATCGACGACGCCATCGCTCATGGTGCTGGCGGCGATCCAGACGCATTTGGGATGCATTCTGTCGATAAAAGCGTCAATTTCGCGCGTAATTGAGCAGGAAGGCGTAAAATCGTACTTCAAGTTTCCGGCCGCCGTCACGCGATCGGCGGGCGCCCCCGCGAGGATGAAGCGCCGGCGATCCTCTTCGCTTTGCGTCAGAATCGCATCCGCATGGCGCAGAACATGCGAAAAAAAACCACGCCATCGCCGGTAGCGAGGCAGCGCGGCATCGGAAATCCGCCCGTTCACGATCAGCACCGACGCGCCAGCCCGCTTCGCCTCCCGGTACAGGTTCGGCCAAATTTCGGTTTCGAGAACGGCCAGAACCGACGGCCGCAATCGCCGCAAAACGCGCCGGACGGCCCAGCGATAATCGAGCGGCGCGAAAAACACCGCGTCGGCGAGTCCGGTCATCTTCTGGTCCGCCACCGCGCGCCCGGCCAGCGTAGCCGTCGAAACATAAACGCGCCAATCCGGCCGCTCCCGCCGCAGCCGCCGGATCAGTTCGACGGTCGAAAGCACCTCGCCCACCGACACCGCGTGAAACCAGACCGCCGTCGTACCCGTCGTTTCCGTAGGCGAGGGAAGAAGACCGAATCGCTCCTTCAGCCCGGCGAAATACGCGGGATTCCGGCATCCCCGGTAAAGTAGATAAAGAGTAATCGCCGGGCTCAGGACGATCTCGGCAAGCTGATAGAGGAAATAAATGAGACCAGTCGCGTTAATGGTTCTTTTGAGTATAGCCATGGCCTACGCCGGCGACAAGGACAACCAGCCCTTCAAGCCCGCGCCGGCCCCATCGTATCCCAATCATCAGACGATGGACAAAATTACCATCGCGGCGATCCCTTATGTCACCGAAGAACAGGCGAAAAGCGCGTTCGGCAAGGCGGAGCCGTATAAGCACGGCGTCCTGCCAGTGCTGGTGGTGATGCAGAACGACACGGGCAAGACGCTGCGGCTGGATCTCCAGGCGGAATTTATCGATCCCGGCGGCCGGCACGTCGAAGCCACGCCGCCATCGGACGTAATTTACATCGATTCCAACATCAAACGTCCCAAGATGCCCGGAACGTCGCCGTATCCGAATCCGTTCCCGCGCAAGCCGAAGGGCGGGCCGTTGAATACCTGGGAGATCGAAGGGCGCGCCTTTGCGCCGAAATTATTGCCGCCAGGCGAGAATGCCTACGGATTTTTCTATTTTCAGACGCAAAACATCCCTGGATCGAAACTTTACCTGACTGGAATTAAAGACGCGCAATCGGGCAAAGACTATTTTTACTTCGAAGTTCCGTTCGAGGCGGAAAAGTAGTTCGCATACAGCAATAATGCGGCGTTTCCGGAGGCCCGAAACAGATCCTTCATTTTCGCGTCGCGATCGAGCATTTGAACCTGGTAAAGCCATTCCTGGGGATGCTCGCGCTGGGCCGCGGCCGCGGCCAGAAACCCGGCGCAATAGGCAAGCAGACGGTTCCGATCCTCGCCCGATGCCGGGCCATCCAGCAAAGCGCGCAACATGGTCGCCTGCTGATGAAATTCGTCGATCTCCGAACGATTCCAGAAGGAAAGATCGCGCAGTAAATCTGCGAACGATGACCGCCATTGCGGATCGTCATGCGGGATGTTTCGCAGCGCGATGAGCTGGTCCGCGATTCGTTTCGAATCTCCCGATTGGAAATAAATCAAGCCGGGAACAAACGCCGGACCGCAGCGAGCCGCGGCGGTTTGCGCTTCCGTATACCGCGCGAGCGCGCCGTCCAATTCCGGGGCGATGCGGTCCAGTTCCAGTTTCAGATCGTTGTAGCTGACCGCAAACGCCCGATCGTCCACGCCGATGGAAGCCAGCTTGGCCGCGAACGAGCCGGCCAGCAGCTCCCGCTGTTCGCGCGTGAGGGCCACGGTTTGCAGCAGCCGCAGGAAAGCCGGCAACTCGCCCGGCGAGCGCGCCCCATCGAGCACCGCTTGCAGAAATTGGACATGCGCGTGGATCTGTTTTTCAGCCGGCGTGAATGCCGACTGCGCGATTACGCCCGCCATTTCGTAATACGCGGAAACATCGGGGATCAGCGGGTCTTCGCACGGCCGCGGGTCCACAACCGGGCGCGCGATTTCGTCAAACATTGCGCGCGCCTTCGCCGGGTCGATCCGGACCATTTCCTTGACAATCGCCGCTTCAAGCGACAGCGCGTCCAGCTTCAATTCCGCTGCCTTAGCGCGGTGCAGTTCCCGCGTATCCGGCGGCGTGGCCGGGATCGCGACCACGGCAAAAGGCTCCTTCGCGCTGGGCGCGATGGCGAAGGCTTCTTCAAGTAAATCGGCGCGGGATTCGCGATCCGGAATCGCGCCGCGCCGCACCAGATCCGTAATCGCCTTTGCAAAAAACTCGGGCGCCGTTGCTCGAGCCAGGCTAATGACCGTCCGCGCCTGCTCGGGCAATTCCGGTTTGTGCTTTTTCTCCTCCGCCGCGGAAACGATTCGCGCGGCGAGGAGCAGGGCGGCGGCTCGCTTCATGGGTAATGCACGATCGCCGCGAACGTCGCCGCGTCCAGGCTCGCGCCGCCGACCAGGGCTCCATCGATATCGGGCTGTGCCATCAAGCCCTTGATGTTATCCGGCTTGACGCTGCCGCCATAAAGAATGCGGCAGGCGCCCGCCGCTTCCGGACCGAAGCGCGCGCGAATCTCGCGCCGCAGAAAATGATGCGCCGCCTGCGCGATCTCGGGCGTGGCCGTTTTGCCGGTGCCGATGGCCCATACCGGCTCATAGGCGATCACCAGACGGGCAAATTGTTCCCCCGTCAACTCCGCGATTCCGGCGTTGAACTGCGCCTCCAGCACCGTCTCGGTCGCGCCCGCCTCGCGCTCTTCCAAACGTTCCCCCACGCAGACGATCGGCTTCAAGCCGGCATCGAGCGCGGCCACGGTTTTCTTCAACACCGTTTCGTCGGTCTCGTTGAAGTATTGCCGCCGTTCGCTATGGCCGATGATCACCCAGCGGCAGCCGATCGCCGCGAGCATCGGCGCGGAGACTTCGCCGGTATAGGCGCCTTCCTTCAGCCAAAAAACATCCTGCGCGCCGATGCCGATGCCGCCGCCCGCCGCAACCGCCGCGGGCAGATTCACGAAGGGCGGGCAGATGACGATTTCCGCGTGGTCTGCGCCGGCCACCAGTGGCGCGAACTTTTCGAAAAAGGCCGCTGTCTCTGCCGCGGTCTTATGCATTTTCCAGTTTCCCGCCATCACCGGCTTGCGCATTCTGTTTTTCAGGATGCCACAATTGAATCAAATGCCGAATCCGCTTTCCTATCTTACAGATCAGCTTGAGAATTGGCGCCAGGCGGGGACCTACCAGCGTCTTCGCGTGCTTGAATCGGCGTGCCTGCCGGTGGCGAATTTCGACGGCCGCGAAGTGATCCATCTCGCCTCCAATAATTATCTCGGGCTGGCCGATCATCCCAAGCTGGTCGAAGCCGAATGCGAGGCCGCGCGCAAGTATGGCGCCGGATCGGGCGCCGTCCGCACCATTTCCGGAACCATGAGCCTGCACATGGAGCTGGAGCGCCGCATCGCCGCCTTCAAAAACGTCGAAGCCTGCGTCGTTTTTCAATCCGGATTTGCGGCCAATGCCGGCACGGTCGCGGCGATCCTGACGCCGGAAGATCACATCATCTCCGACGAGCTGAATCACGCCAGCATCATCGACGGCTGCCGTCTTTCCAAGGCGAAGATCCACGTTTTCCGGCATCGCGACGCCGCGCACGCCGAAGAAAAGCTCGCCGCGCTGGCCGATACGCCGGGCCGCAAGCTGCTGATCACCGACGGCGTATTTTCGATGGACGGCGACATCGGCGCCCTGCCTCAACTTACGGAGCTGGCCGAGCGTTACGGCGCGATCATGATGGTCGATGACGCGCACGCCTCCGGCGTTCTCGGGCGGAATGGGCGCGGCACGGTCGATCATTTCAATCTGCACGGCCGCGTGCATATTCAGGTGGGGACGTTGTCGAAAGCGGTCGGCGTGCTGGGGGGCTATGTTTGCGGCAGCCGCGACCTGATCGAGTTTCTGTATCACCGCGCGCGGCCGTTTCTGTTTTCCACCTCGCATCCGCCGGCGGTCGCCGCGGCCTGCATCGCCGCGTTCGAAATTCTCGAAAAAGAGCCGGAACGGATCGAGAAGCTGTGGTCCAACACGCGATTTTTCCAGAAAGGTCTGCACGAAAACGGCCTCTCGACCGGCGCCAGCGAAACGCCAATCACGCCGATTATGGTCGGCGAGGCGGCCATGGCCCACGCGTTTTCGCGCGCGCTCTTTGAGGAGGGGGTGTACGCCACCGGCATCGGCTACCCGACCGTACCGCAAGGCAAAGCGCGCATTCGCACCATCGTCACCGCGGCGCACACCGAAGATGTTCTGTCCCGAGCCATCGAGATCATCGCGCGCGTGGCCAAGCGCATGGGTATCGTCGCCCATATGGCGGCCAATTAAATACGCTGGTTTGGAGGCGGGATTACTGCCGGCGTGCTTCCGCGCGGAGTGATCTAAGCAATTTCAGAGGCATCTAGGAAGAAATCCGGGCCGTTAACCCCGGTCTTTCGCTTAGCTCAGGCGATATTACACAACTCTTACAATCCATGGATGAAATCGGGTTTAACTTGGATGTTTGAGGACCAAATTGAACCCTGAAATCATCACCCTTCCCCGCCATGGCCTGAACTGGGCCACGACGCTGATTATGGCGGCCTTTCATCTTGGCGCCATCGCCGCGCTGTTCTTTTTTAGCTGGAAAGTATTCTTCGCCACCGTGTTTTTATATTGGATGTGCACCGGGCTCGGCATCAGCCTGGGATATCATCGGCTGCATACGCACCGGTCGTACGTGGTGCCGAAACCGCTCGAGTATTTTTTCGCGATCTGCGGCACGACCACGCTCGAAGGCGGGCCGATTTCCTGGGTGGCGACGCATCGGGTCCATCATCAGAACTCGGACAAACCGGGCGATCCGCACTCGCCGCGCGATGGAGCATGGTGGGCGCACATGGGATGGCTGCTGTGGGGCGAGACGATGCACAACAACACGCGCGTGATGTCGAAATACGCGCCGGATCTGGCCAAGGATCGCTTCTACGTATGGCTCAATAATTATCATTGGGCGCCGCTTGTGGCGATGAGCGGGATTTTGTACGCCGTCGGCGGCCTGCCGCTGTTGCTGTGGGGCATTTTTGTGCGCGTGGTCTTCGGCTTGCACGCCACCTGGCTGGTAAATTCTGCCACGCACCTGTGGGGCAAGCGCCGCTTCAACACACGCGACGATTCACGAAATAACTGGTGGGTGGCGCTGATCACCTTCGGCGAAGGATGGCACAACAACCATCACGCGCATCCGACCTCGGCGCGGCATGGCCTGGCATGGTACGAATTCGATCCGTCCTGGATCACGCTGAAGGTTCTGAAATTTTTCGGCATCGCGCGGGCGGTCCGGGTCGCCAAGGTGACCACCGCGGTTCCGGAGCGCGAAGCGGCGTAATGCCGCGGTTAGCAGCGCCAGCAGGCTCAGGTCCTGGAGTTCGCAAAAAATCGTGAAGTGCCGCGGAGCTTCGGCGGCATCGGCGAGGCCGGAGACAAGAGCCTCAAGCGCGATCGCTATCGCCAGGCAGACGGCGGCGGCGCGCCACTGGCCGCGCGCGCTGATCACAAGCAGAACCAGCAGCCCGGCGCTCGCCAGAAAATATCGCAAGCCATGTTCCGCGAATAAAAATGCCCGCAAACCGCTCCATTCGCTGAACGCCTGGCTGCGCGCGAACGGCGGGAAACCTTCGGCGGGATCGAAATTGCCCAGGTCGCGAGGACGCGTCCGGCCGGCATCGGAAAAAGCCCGGATCAGCATCTTAAATATTCTCACCGGATGATGTAGATAGAACCTCATCAGCACCGCGCCGTTCACGCGCTCTTTGAACCGTTTGGTGAACTCACGTTTGGCGAAACCGCCGGTCGGATAGTAGGCGCTGGTGCGGGAGTAAACAACGTCGGTCGGATCGAGATGCAGCTCGGCGAGATCCTGAACCGGCGCCGGCGAGTACGGCAGGACGCTGAGAAAGATCACGTCATACCACTGATTGGCGCCGTAATCGGGAGGCGGGCTAAACGCGGCATAGCACGCGGCGGCAATCACGCCGGCGGCTCCGATGGCCGCGACGGAGGCGCCGATTTTCTTCCGAAACGCGATCATCAAGAAGACGAGCGGCAGGGCGAGAATGGCGTGTTGCGCCTTGGCTCCCGCCAGCAGCGCCGAGCTTAGGGCGAAGCCGGCCAGATCCGCGCGGCGATGCCATAGCAGGCTCCGCAGAAAAAATACGGCGGTCAATGGGACGAAAACCAGCGCGGCCGCGTCCATATAGAACGAATTGAAAACCGCGACGTACATTGCATCGCAGTAGACGAATGCAATCGCCAGAAGAATGGCGATCCGGGCGCGCGGCGGCAGGAAAGGCGCGAGCACCGGCAGCAGCAGCCACAGCGCCAGAAGGAACAGCGCGGCGTGCATCGCGCCGATGCAGCGGATATCGAATTCGCCCGATTTCGAAACGAGCGAAGAAAGGCCCATGGCGGCAATCGCCAGCGCATTTTCGCTCGAGCGGAACGCCGCGTGATAATCGTAGACGGGTTCCCGATGCCATTTGACGGGGGCGTAACGCGCTTCGAGCGCCGGCGGATACCCGATCGAAAAATGCCCGCTGATTTTGCCGAAATCGCCGTTGTTTGCCAGCGACACGATGGGGGGAATCATCGTCTGATAAACGATAACCGCAGCAATAGAGAGGAAAGCGACCCGCTCCGCCCGCCGCACGATGAGCCTCCGAGGAGTCTCTTAATTATAGGGTTGTTATTCTGGAATTATGGTTGTCGCCGCGGGGCGCCGCAAGACGATCGCTTTCTTCATCGCGCTTGGCGCGGGCCTGATCCTGGTCACGCTGCTGCTCTATATCGGTTGGGTGCAGCTCAACTGGCGCCATGGCGTACTGCTGTTTCTGGGGCTGCTTCTGCTGGCGGTGCTGATCAGCGGGGTGGTGCTGAACACGATTTTTCTGGTTCGCGAGATTCGCCGCAACGCGCAGCACGACGCTTTTATCAACGCGGTGACGCATGAGCTTAAAACGCCGATCGCCTCCATCCGGCTGTATCTGGAGACGCTGCGGGCGCGGCCCGTGGAGGAAGCAAAGCGCCAGGAATTCTACAAAATCATGCTGAGCGATAGCGACCGTCTGCTGGCGACCATCGAGCAGGTGCTGCGGACCGGACGCGTGGGCCATGCCAGCCGCTCGGTGAACATGCCGCTCGATCTCGATTCGCTGATTGGAGATTGCCTGGCGCGGGCTCGAAAACTCCATCATGTCGAAGGGGAGGCGCTGGCGTTTCGTCCCGGGCCGAAAGCGACCATCATGGGAGATCCGGATGAGGTGCGCGCGGCGGTGTCGAATCTGATCGATAACGCCGTGAAATATTCCGGCTCCGAGGTCAAGGTGACGGTGGAGACGGCGATGGTCGATGGACGATTCGCGGCCGTTCGCGTGACCGACCGCGGGCCCGGTATCCCCAAGACGGAGCTGAAGCAGATTTTCAAGCGCTTCTACCGCGTTCCGGGACCGCTGGCGGCGCGCGTGAAGGGCACCGGACTCGGGCTGTACATCGTTCGTTCGGTCGCCAAGCGTCATGGCGGAAAAGCGTGGGCCGAAAGCGAAGGGCCGGGACACGGCAGCACATTCGTTCTTCAGTTCCCCTTGGCGAAATGAGCCGCGTACTGGTGGTGGAGGACGAACAGCACCTGGCCGATGGTTTGCGGTTCAACCTGGAAGCGGAAGGATACACGGTGCAGGTGGTCGAAAGCGGGGAGGCTGCGCTGGAGTTGCTCTCGGATTCGGCGGCGGGATTCGATGTGGTGGTGCTGGACGTGATGCTGCCCGGAAAAGACGGATTCACCGTGATGAGCGAACTGCGCGGCGCGGGACAATTCATTCCCACGCTGATGCTCACCGCGCGCAGCCATCCCGAGGACGTACTGAAAGGATTCGCGGCCGGCGCCGACGATTATTTGACGAAACCGTTCGAATTGAGCATCCTGATCGCGCGCATCGGCGGGCTGCTGCGGCGGCGGGACTGGCTGAAGTCGCCGGTGAAAACGCCGCCGAAAGATGTCTTCGTTTTCGGCGAAAAATCCGTGGATTTCAATGCTCTCGAGCTGCGCGTGCGGGAGCAGGTTTTTCCATTGACCTTGATGGAAGCGAATCTGCTGCGCTACCTGATCGAGCATGAAGGACAGCCGGTTTCGCGCAAGAAGATGCTCGAAGAGGTCTGGGGGCTGCACGAGGACACGGACACGCGAGCGATCGACAATTTTATCGTGCGGCTCAGGCGATATCTGGAAGACGATCCGGCGCGTCCGCGGCACGTCCTGACCGTACGCGGCGTCGGCTATCGGTTTGTAGCGAAGCCCGGAATGTAGCGAGCGGAGGGCGGATTTTTCAGCCCTGCTCCGCGCGGGATGAATCCCGCCCTCCAAATCCTTAAAATACGGAGTATGGCGGCAAATGCTCCCGCGAGAATAACTCCGGAGGAGTATCTTGAAGCCGAACGCGCTTCCGAGATTAAGAGCGAATATTACGACGGCTACGTGTATGCGAGGTCGGGTGCTTCGTTCGCGCAGGGGTGATCACCGGAAATCAGGTGACGGCGCTTGGGAGCAAAATTTCCGGGCGGGAATGCGTCGTCATTCCAAATGATTTGCGGCTGCGCGTCGCTTATCGCGGGCTGTACACCTGCCCCGACGTGGTCGTCATTTGCGGGAAGCCACAGTTCGTCGATGGCGAGCGCGATACGCTCATCAATCCGACGATGCTGGTCGAAGTGCTTTCGCCATCAACGGAAGCTTATCATCGCGGCTTCAAATCGGCGCAGTATCGCCAGATTGAATCGCTGCGCGAGTATGCGCTGGTCTCGCAAAAGGAGCCGCGAATCGAGATTTTCGAGCGGCGCGAAAACCGGCAATGGCTGATGTCGGAAGCCGCTGGCCTGGATGCGGGCTGCTGCTTTCAAAGCATCGATTGCGGCATTTTGCTCGCCGACGTGTATCAAAGCGTCGCGTTTGGGGAATCGGCTCCCCGATAACCGCCCGATTCTGTATTCTTGAGATATGGCCGCCGCGGGTAATCAGGAAGTGCTTCGCCAGCGAGGCGTGCGTCTGACGCGGCAGCGGCGGATTCTTCTCGATCTGATCGATCAATCCGGGCAGCACCTGGACGCCGAAAGCCTGTATCAACTGGCCAAGGAAAAAGATCCCAAGCTGAACCGCGTGACCGTCTATCGAACGCTCAAGCTGCTGAAACAGGGCGGCTTGGTGGACGAGCTCGACCTGATGCACTATGGCGGCGATCAGCACTACTACGAAACGCGCCTCAAGCAGGAACACGCGCATATCATCTGCCTGCGCTGCGGAAAAGTGGAGGAGTTTTTCGGCGAGCCGCTTCAAAAACTGCGCAGGCAGGTGGAGGCTCACTTCGGATTCGAAATTATTCTGGCGCGAACGGAAATCGGCGGCTACTGCCCGCATTGCCAATCGCTGCGGGCGCAGGAAATGGCGGATGCCGCCGGGCGCGCCGCGCCGAGGCTGCGCCGCTGATGTCCACACCGGGCCCAGAGGGCTCCCCGGCGGCCGGGCGGCGCGAGGCGCCGTCCGCGGCCCTGCTCATCTTAAATCCCTCCGGGCAGCGCGAACGCGTGGCGCTCAGCCCGCTGCCGTTTCTGATCGGCCGCCATGCCGACAATCACCTGATTATTCGCGATAATAGAGCCTCCCGCAGCCACGCGCGCATCACCGCGGAAAACGGCAGCTACGTGATCGAGGATCTGAACAGCCGCCACGGCACCTGGGTCAACGGGCAACGCATCGCCAGGCATGTCTTGAGAAATTCCGATCGCATCGATTTCGGAGTGCGCGATTCCTATCAACTGACGTTCACCCTGGAACCGGCCGAGATTCATCGAATCATGGATCAGATCTCATCCACCTCGGGCGGCCAGCAGCAGGGCAATCTCGCCAAGCTGAAATCGCTGGTGGAAGTGGCGCGGGCGCTACAGAATTCGCTTTCAACGCAGGAGGTGCTGACGGCGGTTGTGGACGCCGGCCTTGCCGTCACCGGATGTGAGCGCGGCTTTCTGATGCTTCGCGGCCCGGCGGAAAGCGGCGGCGAACTTGATATTTTCGTCGCCCGCGATCGGCAGGGGCGCGCGCTCGAGCCCGGCGATCTGCGCGTGCCGCGATCGGTCATCAAACGCGCGCTGAACAGCCGCCGCGATTTATTGTCGATGCATTTCGACCCGTTCGCCGAGCAGGGCGTTCGCGCCGAGATGAGCGTCGCCGCGCTGGAGCTTCGCAGCGTCATCTGCATTCCGCTGATTCACGTGCGCAGCGCAAGCTCCCAGGAAACGCAGATGGTTTCCACCGTCGAGGACACCATCGGGCTGCTGTATATGGATTCCCGCCGCTCGCCGGCGGACCTTTCCTCGGGCAATCGCGAGCTGCTGCAAACGCTGGCCATCGAGGCGTCCACGATTCTTGAGAACGCGCGCCTGCTGGAGGAAGAGCGGATAAAAATCCGCATGGAGGACGAGCTTAAAATCGCCCGCGAAATTCAGCAAGGGCTGCTGCCGCCTTCGCTGCCTTCGACGGGCTGGTTCCGCGCGGCCGGATCGAGCATTCCCTCCACTCAGGTGGGCGGCGATTATTTCGACGTGCGGCAGATTTCCGAAAATATGTGGGCGGCGGTGGCCGCCGACGTTTCGGGCAAAGGCGTCAGCTCGGCGCTGCTGGCGAGTTTGCTGCAAGGCTCCTTCCTGATGGCGTCGGAACGAATCGAAGCGATTCTCAGCCGGCTGAACGCATTTTTGCTGGAGCGCACGCGCGGGGAAAAGTACGCGACCGTGTTTTATTGCACGCTCGATTCCTCCGGCACGCTGCATTACGTCAACGCCGGACATCCGGCTCCGTTTCTGGTGGGCGCCGACGGACGCTTGCGCAAACTGCACACCTCGGGCATGCCGGTCGGCATGATTGAGGACGCGCCTTTTCAGAGAGTGGAGGCGCAGCTTTCACCCGGCGACAAGATCGTCATCTTCAGCGACGGGCTCACCGAAGCGGAGAACGCCGACGGCGCTTTCTTCGATACCGAGCGTCTACGCGTTTGCCTGCGAGACAACGCGGCGCGCGACGCGGCGGGAATGCACGCCGCACTGCTGGCGGCCGTCGATCGCTTCACCGAAGGCGGCGTGGTGCGCGACGATATCACCGCGCTGGTAATCCAGTACGCCCCCCATTGAGGAGGATGCGTTCACGGCTGACCGTCCCGACACATAGACAACAGAACGTTCCGGAGATATGGTTACACTTTGCCCCACAAAGGGGGACGGAACCCATGCCATGGAAGGAGAGTTCTGTGATGTGTGGATTCCGGGGTGAACGCGAAAAACATTCCGGGCTGAAGACGAACAGTGATTCCGGCGGGAAGGCGAACAGTTTTCGCCCGGCCCCGGAATGGTTTTCGCGATGGCCCGGAATGATTTCCACAGGCTCAGCGGCGCTGGACATCATACCGGCACAATGAACCCTCCAAGGGGGATCAGAGTCGGCCAGGAGGCTGTCCATGCGGAAACTACGGGAGGTCCTACGCCTCCGATTCGAACTCAAACTGGGCTACCAGCAGATCGGGCGAAGTTGCGCGATCACTGCGAGCACGGTCCACAAGTACCTGAAACGCGCCGAAGCGGCGGGGGCGAGCTGGCCGCTGCCGGAAGATTGGGATGAAGCGCGGGTGGAGGGGGCGGTGTTCGGCCACCCGACGCCACTCGTCGAGCCACAACCGGCGCGCATGCCATCCGACTTCGCCTCGATGCACGAGCGGTTGCGGCAACATTGCCATCTAACTTTGCAACTGCTGTGGGAAGAGTACCGGCAGCGGAACCCGGACGGATATCGCTACTCGCGCATCTGCGAGTTGTACCAACGCTGGCGCTCGGAGCTGGACGTGGTGCAGCAGTTCGCGAATGGCCACGTTCAAGTCTTCCAGCGAAAAAAACTTGCGATGGCGCAGCGCCGCCACGATCCAGCGCGGTAGTGTCTCCGATTCTGTGTAAACGCCGTTCCTCGTGATTATTGCCCGTCGCCGGGCAAGCTCCTTCGTAGTTCCCCTTCGCCCTGATCTTAGGATCAGAC
>JAJPHS010000051.1 GCA_021325175.1 Terriglobia bacterium | reverse complement strand
ACGAATAAATTCTCGTGATCATGGGTGCGGCCGTAGCTGTCGCACACGCTCGTTGCCGGATCGGTCCCCATCCTGCACCCGCCCGCCGGATGATCCAGATAATCTCCCTCGCTCACCCGCAAAATTTTGCCATTATCGTTTTGGGCGAGCCTCTCGAACACGCCCTGGATGTGCGCCTTCGTCGCGCCATAGCGGGCCTCGCAAGCCGCATCGCGCCGGTGCACGATTTTCGGCATCGGATCGCCCCACTGATTCTTCGCCGACGCATCCAGCGTCAGTTCTGAATTCTCGGCCGGATGAATGTCGTAATAGGCCCGGACCCGGGCTGCCCCGCGCGCCGGCTTCGCCTTCCAGTCCTTGACGATTTCATCGCCCAACAGGATTCGCCCGCTCGCATCCTTGAGCCGCGGAGCCGCCCGAGCCCAATCCCAGATCCGCAGATCGTGCCGCACATAGGTATCCTTCGGCGAACAACGGAAAAATTGCCGCGAAATCAAACCGTACTGCGTGTTCATGTTGGGCAGAATTTCCTGGTCGAGCTCGATGAACGCCTGAATGAACGCGTGCCCGTTCATGTATTTCCCAACCTGCCCCGAGCGGTTGGCCGCGTCCGATAAAAGCAGCAAATGCGAACTCCACGTATATCCGCTCGCCACCACGAACGTTTTCGCGCGATACTCGACTTCATTGCCATCTTGCGTCATGGCGCGCGCGGCGATCACTTTCTTCTTTGCGCCGTCCAGGATCAGTTTTCGCACCAGCGTCCGGTCCTGAAGCGTGATTTTTTTTTCCGCGATCAGCTTCTTGAACGTAAAATCCGGGGAATAACGCGCGCCGGTCGGGCAGATATCGCAGGTTCCGCAGCGCTGGCAGGCCGCGCGCCCGTCATAGGGAACCGTGTTCTTGGCTTGCGGCGTTCCTTGAAACAAAATCCCGCTCTTATCGCCCCATTCCTTCAGCCGCGCCAGACTCCAGGTCAGCGGCATCGGCTTCATCGGATAAGGCTCGCTGCGCTTGTCCTCGGGAAACGGACTCGGCTCGCCCGAAACTCCCAGGCGGCGCTCCGCTTCGCAATAAAATTTTTCGAGTTCGTCCCACTCGATCGGCCAATCGACGTACAAGCCGTACAGCGATTTCAGCCGCAGGTCCTCCACCGAGAAGCGATTGCACACACCGCCCCAATGCAGCGCCTGCCCGCCGACGGCCATGGTGTGCGAAATCCCGCCGGCGGCGAACTGCCCTTCCATAAAATCTCCCGGCCACGGATTTTCGCCGTAATGCATCATCCGCGCCCGGTATTTCAGGCGATTCTCGAAGTCGAAAATCGATCTGCCCGCTTCGACGACGGTGATGCCGACGCCCGGCTTCAGCTCCGATAATTTCTGCGCCAGCATGGCCGCGCTGATGCCCGCGCCGATGATCAGGATGTCGCTTTCGTAAGTGGTCACGAGAATTTCTCCGGCCGCTTCGCCGAATTAGCGAGTCCCCGGCAGTCGTCGCGGCGGATTTTCGCGTCATAAAGAAAATCCTCGCCCAGAGATGAGTTAAAGAAGAAGGCGAGCAGATCCGTCGCCACGTGTCGCCCGTCGGGCCGCTGCGGGATGCGATCGGCCTTCGCATCGGTGATGGCCCGCTCGACCGCTTCTCGCCTCATCGGCGAGCCCAGCGCCGCCAACTGCTCCGCATAGTGCGCCGACGGATTCGGCGGCGTTACCTGAGTTCGCGGATGCCCGTAGCCGGAAGGCATCTCCGCGCCGGCGCGATAATCGCGGATCCAAACCAGAAAATCCGCCGCCACCCTCTCAACCCGCGCGCGCCCGAGCGAGGCCGGCAGGACGATATTCGCCAATTCCCGCATCCCCGAATCCAACCGCTGCGCGCGAGCCCAGCGCGGCGCGGCCACCGCCGCCATGGCCGACAATATTCGTTGAAAAAAACTTCTCCGCTTCATAAAACCCGAATTATCCGCACCGCCCCGCGTTCGTTTACAACCCGAACGCGACCACAGCCGCATCCGTCCCTTGCCCGACCGTGATGAGAACAAACTGCCTCCCGGATCGCGTCCGATAGGTCATGGGCACGCCATACGACTTCGCCGGCAGCGCGCCGGTCCACAGATCGCGGCCGGTCGCCTTATCGATGGCGTGCAGGAATCGATCCTCGCCGCCGACGAAAAACAATCCGCCCTTGGTCACGATGCCGCCTTGCGGCCCGGCAACGCCGAGTTTTTCCGGCAATCGGACGCCTTCGAGCGCCGGATTGGCGCGAAGCTCGGGCCAATCGCCGAACGGCTCCTGCCAGGCGATGGTTCCGTGATTCAGATCGATCGCCGTCACCTGCCCGTAAGGCGGCTTGGTCAGCGGCAGGCGGCCGTGAAACGTGGCCTGCGCGCGCAGATCGCCGGTCCACTCCGCATCGACCTCGGAAGTATGCTCCGCCTTCACCACCTTCCACACCGCCGGCTGATTCGAGGTCTTGACATAAAGAAATCCCGTCTCCGGATCGAACGCGCCGCCGCCCCAGTTGGCTCCGCCGATGATCCCCGGACGCCCCAGCGTCCCCTGAAGCGATGGCGGCGTGAACAGCGGACCCAGCCTGTACTTCTTCATCTCGGTCTGCGCTTCGGCTTTCAACTCCGGCGTCAGATCGAAGGCATCGTCGAGCGTCACGCCCTGCGGCGAGAACGCGGGCGGCTTGGAGGGAAACGGCTGCGTAGGCGAGCTGTGCTCGCCCGGAACGTCGCTTTGCGGAACCGGTCTTTCCTCGATCGGCCACACCGGCGTTCCCGTCACCCGATCGAACACAAACGCGAATCCCTGCTTGGTCAACTGCACCACCGCGTCGATTTTCCGGCCGTCCACGTTGAGGGTCACCAGCGCCGGAGGCGACGCCAAATCGTAATCCCACAACCCGTGATGCACGATCTGATAAAACCATTTCCGCTCGCCCGTGTTGGCGTCCAGACACACCAGCGATTCGCCGAATAAGTTGTTCCCCGGCCGCGCTCCGCCGTAAAAATCGTTGGATGGCGTGCTCACCGGCAGATATAACAGCCCCCGCTTTTCATCCAGGCTCATGGGAGCCCAGACATTGGTGTGCCCGGTGAATTGATTCGAGCCCCCACCCCAGGAATCGGCGCCGTACTCGCCCGGCTGCGGAATGGTGTGGAAGGTCCACACCCGTTTTCCGCTGCGCGCATCGAAGGCCCGCACATCGCCCGGCGGATCGTTTTTGTACACCAGCCGGTCGCCCACGCCGTTGCCGACGATTACCAGATTCTTGTACACCACCGGCGGCGACGTCTCGGTGTAGTGCAGCTTGTTGATGGGCCAGACGAGCCCCTGGCTCAGATCGACGATGCCGTTATCGCCGAAGCTCTGATCCGGCTTGCCCGTCTTGGCGTCGATCGAAATCAGCCGGTAGCGCGTGTTCAAGAAGATCCGCGGATCTTTTTCGCCCCGCCAGATCGCGATCCCGCGATGCACATAGCCGGTCCCGTTCGGCGGCTGCCCATCCACGTAGCTTTTCGGATCGTACGCCCAAAGCTGCTTGCCCGATTCGGCGTCGAGCGCGACCACCCGATTATACGGCGTGGTCACGTACACCACGCCATCGATCATCAGCGGCGTGTCTTCAAACATGCCCGGCCGCGTCTTATATGGATCGAGCGGAGTTTCGCCCGTTTTCCAAATCCAGGCCTGCTTGAGCCGGGCCACATTGGAGCGGTTGATTTCGCTCAGCTCCGAATAATGCGTCGCCCCCGATTCTCCGCCCCAAACTGCCCAATCGACCTGTCCCCGATCCGCGCTCAGGCACAAAAACATCGCGCCCGTGAAAAGCCCGGCTGCCAATTGCCGCGATTGTTTCCAATTCCGGCTCACCGCGCCGATTCCTTACCCGCCGGGCGCCAGCCGGTCTTCGAACCGCGAGCGAGATTCTCGTACACCTTGCCGCCCTTCATCACGAACACCGCGCGCCCCGCCGCATACACGTCCTTCAACGGATCGCCGTCGAATCCCACAATATCGGCCTGCATTCCCGGCTCGATCGATCCGATTTCCTTTTCGAGATTCAGCGACTGCGCCGATAATGAGGTCGCCGAAATCAGCGCCTGCATCGGGTCCATTCCGCCGTCCTTGACCCGGACGATAAATTCGCGATAATTCTGCCCGTGCGCTCCGGCCGTCGCGTCGGTGCCGTAGATGATCTTTAAATCCTTGTGCTTCAGCGCTTTCTTGAACGTGTCCAGGGTGATGGAAAGGCCTTTTTCCATGTAGGCGAAGCCTTCCTCATTGTAATTTCCGATCCCGAAATATTTTGGCTTGTTTTCGAGATAATTTTGCAGAACAAGGCCGATATTGGGGTCATAATACGTGCCGCGCTGGGCCATCAGATCGAAAACGTCGTCGGTGACGAAGGCGCCGTGCTCGATCGAGGTGCATCCGGCCAGCGTCGACGCCTTTGCCGATTCGGCCGAATGCGCGTGGACGATGGTCCGTAATCCCTGCGCCTTGGCCTCGCCGCAGACCGCGTCGATCTGCTCCTGCGAGAGCGTGATCGCGCCGCCCTCGCGAATGCTTTTCGAGGCGAACAGCTTGATGAAGTCCGCGCCCTGCTGCTTGCGCTCATCCACCGTAGCCTTCATCTTCGCCGGGTCCCATTGCGGATTCGTGATCGGCTGGAAGGAACTGAGAATCCTCGGGCCAACCAGGTTTCCGTGCGCGATCATGTCCCGCACGTCCTTATCCTGGATCGATCCCGGGCTCTGAATCGTGGTGAAGCCGGCATTGAGCGTCGCCACCAGGTTCTCGGCGATATGCAGAACCGCCTGTTCCTGCGGCTCGTCGCGTCCGGCAAAGCGTCCGTTGTTGTCGAAATGCCAAATGATATGGGAGTGCGTATCGATCCAGCCTGGCGTCACCGTCAGCGCCGCCAGATCGTAGACCACCGCGTTGGCGGGCGCCGCGCCGCCGATCCGCGCGATTTTCGATCCTTCAATGACAACAATCTGATTGTGCAGCGTCTTTCCCTTGCCGTCGTAAAGCGTCGAGGTTTTCAGTACGATCGGCCGTTCCTGCGCCGACAGCGCGGATAAGGCAAGCGTGAAAAGGAGAAATTTGGACATATCGTTTCCTTCAAGAGGCCGCTGCGGCCTGTTGCGCCCGGGCCTTCATCTTCCTCCGCAGAATATCAAAAACCGGACTTCAGAGACGCGGCAAGCGCGGATCGGACGCGGTTAGGCAATGGGATGGGACGCTGCGTCTCGCGGCTCATGGCGACAATGGTGACTCTGCCGCGCGCCGCGTTGCGGCCCTCGACGCTCACATCGAAAGCCAGCGTGAACGATGCTCCGCCAATTTTTTCGACGCGCACCTCGATGCGCATCAGATCGTCAAAGCGTAGAGCGCTGGTGTAATCGCACTCCACGTGAACGCGCGGGAAGCTCGTATGCTCGTCCTGAATCTCGCGATAACCCGCGCCGATGCTGCGCATGAATTCGGTCTCGGCCGCGTCAAAATGGCGCAGCAGCGCGAGATAAAAAATGCGCCCGCTCGCGTCGGTATCGCCAAACCGGACGCGGTTTTCGTAGAGGAATGGCGGTTTCATCGATTCACAAGCCAGAATAGCGCGGCCGCCGATCCGATCAGCCGGGGTGTTATTCTGGCTGCTGGTTTGGCAAAGCATGAGGCTCGCCGATAAATATACGCTCGAACGCGGCGGCGTTTATCTCACCGGCATTCAAGCGCTGGTGCGGCTTCCGCTGGACCAGATGCGCCGCGATCGCCGCGCCGGACTCAACACCGGCGCGTTCATTTCCGGATACGAAGGCTCGCCGCTCGGCGGATACGATCTGGCGCTGGCGCGCGCCGGTTCCCTGCTGGAGCGCCACAATATCGTCTTTCGTCCGGGACTCAACGAAGATCTCGCCGCCACCGCGATCATGGGCAGCCAGATCTTCGAGGTCGCCGGCAATCCGAAAGCCGACGGCGTCGTCGGCATCTGGTATGGCAAAGGACCCGGCGTCGACCGCTGCGGCGACGTTCTGCGCCACGCCAACATGGCGGGAACCGGCAAAAACTGCGCCGCGCTCCTGCTTGCCGGCGACGATCATGGCTGCAAAAGCTCGACCATCCCGCACCAAAGCGACTTCACGTTTTTTAACACAGGCATTCCCTTCCTTTATCCCGGCAACGCGCAGGAGATCCTCGATTACGGCCTGCTCGCCATCGCGCTCTCCCGCTTCTCCGGCGCCTGGGCCGGATTGAAACTGGTCACCGATATCTGCGATGGCGGCGGCACCGTTTCAATCGATCCGGAGCGGCCGGTTATCAAAATTCCTGAAAATTATCAGAAATACGTCGATCCGCGGCTGGTTCCGCCGGTCACGCTGGCGCTGGAACAGGAAGTGAACTTGCGCCGGCTGAAAGCGGCGGTCGATTTCGCGCGGCTCAACGGCATAAATCGATGGCACGGCGCCGCCGATGCCTGGCTGGGCATCGCCAGCGCCGGAAAATCCTATTACGATCTGGCGCAGGCCCTCCGCGATTTGGGCATCGGCGAAAACGAGTTGAACGATCTGGGCCTTCGCATCGCCAAATTCGGCATGACCTTTCCGCTGGACGCGCAATTCGCACGCGAATTTGCAAGCGGCTTGGCGGCAATTCTCGTCATCGAGGAGAAGCGCGGTTTTCTCGAGCTGCATCTGCGCGACGCTCTCTACAGCCGGCCCTCGCGCCCCATCGTGATGGGAAAGACGGACGCCGATGGCGCGCCGCTGTTTCCCGCATCCGGCGAGCTCGACCCGGACCGCATCGCGGCGGTGTTGGCAAAGCTGCTCGGCGACTCGCGCTCGACCGCCAGGATCGCCGCGCGCATCCGGCTCATCGAAGCAGCCGCTGCGCGCCCGCGATCCGCCGCGGCCGGACGCCCGTCCAACTTCTGTTCCGGCTGCCCGCACAACCGCTCGACCATCCTGCTGCCCGGCCAGCTCGCCGGCGGGGGCATCGGATGCCACACCATGGCGATGCGCCTGGATTCCAGCCGCGCGTTTTCTTTTCTCACGCACATGGGCGGGGAGGGCGCGCCTTGGATCGGCATGGCGCCGTTCACCGGGACGCAGCACGTGTTCCAGAACCTGGGCGACGGAACTTTTTTCCATTCCGGCTCGCTCGCCGTGCAGGCGATGGTCGCCAGCGGCCTCAACATTACTTATAAGATCCTGTACAACGGCCACGTCGCCATGACCGGAGGCCAGGCCGCGCAAGGCGCTCTGCCGATCCCGGCCCTGACCAGGAAACTGGAAGCCGAAGGCGTGCGAAAAATCGTGATCCTCGCCGAAGATCCCGAGCACTATCGGAACGTAGAGCTGGCCTCCATCGCCGAAGTCCGGGATCGCGGCGAGCTGGAGCGCACGCTTGCCGAGCTTGAGAAAATCCCCGGCGTTAGCGTGATGATCTATGACCAGGAGTGCGCCGCCGAAAAACGCCGCAAGCGCTCCCGCGGCAAGTACGCCGAGCCGGCGGCGCGCCTGATGATCCATGAAGAGGTTTGCGAAGGCTGCGGCGATTGCGTCAGGCAATCGAACTGCATGAGCCTCACGCCGGTTGAGACCGCGCGCGGCCGGAAGATGCGCATTCACCAATCGTCCTGCAATAAGGACTACTCCTGCGCGCTCGGCGATTGCCCGTCATTTATTACCGTCAACCTGAAACCGGGCACGGGTCTGCGAAAGAAATCGCTGCCCCCGCTGCCCCCGGCCGCAGTTCCAGCCCCGCGGGAAGTGGCCGCGATCGGCGAAGCGTATCGCATCGTGATGCCGGGCATCGGCGGCACCGGCGTGGTCACGATCAACGCGCTGCTCGCCACCGCGGCATGGATCGACGGGCTGTATGCGCAGACGCTGGATCAGACCGGTTCGGCGCAGAAGGGCGGCGCCGTCATCTCCCACCTGCTGTTGAGCCGGCGTCCGCTCGAAACGCCCAATCGGATCAACATCGGCAACGCCGACGTGATCCTCGGCTTCGATCTGCTGGGCGCCGCCGCGGCGGAGACGCTGAAGCTCGCCTCGCCGGCAAGCACGGTCGCGCTGCTCAATACCAATCTGACCCCGACCATCGACGCGATCCGCAGCCGCGTTCCGCTGTCCGGCCCCGCGGCGCTGGTCGAGGAAATCAAGTCCGCCACTCGCCGCCACATCATGGTGGACGCCAACCGCATCGCCGAGGGCCTGTTCGGCACCCATCTGGCGGTAAATCTTTTCATGCTGGGCGTTGCCTGTCAGGACGGCCTGATTCCGCTTTCGCTGGAGTCGATCAAGCAGGCCATTCGCCTGAACGAGGTCGATGTCGAAAGAAATTTGCAGGTCTTCGATTGGGGCCGCAAGTATTACCACGACGCGGCGTCGGTCGAAAGCATTCTCGCCGGCCCAAGCCCTCCGCCCGCCCGGCCGCTCGATCGAGTCGCGGAACTCACCGCGTATCAAAACGCCGCCTATGCCAGAAGCTATTCCGATTTCGTCGCCGGAATCGCCCGCCGCGCGCCGGCGCTCGAAGAGACCGTCGCTAGGTATCTCTACAAGCTGATGGCGTATAAAGACGAGTACGAGGTCGCGCGACTGCTCACCCGCGGCGATTTTGAAAAGCGCGCCGCCGAGACCTGGGAGAGCGTCGAATCGATCGCCTATCATCTGCATCCGCCGCTGCTGCGGCGCTTCGGCGTCCGCAAAAAAATCAAGCTCGGCGGGTGGTTTCGGACGCCCTTAAAAATTCTCGCCGCAATGAAAGTGCTGCGCGGCGGCCCGCTCGATATTTTCGGCTACAGCGCGCTTCGCCGCCAGGAACGGGAGCTGATCGATTGGTATCGCACGCTGATCGAGCGCGTCGCCGATCAGCTATGCCAGGAGAATCTGCCGAAAGCGCTTGAAATCGCCGCGCTGCCCGATCAGATCCGCGGCTACGAACGGATCAAAGAGGAATCGATCGAGCGCGTCAAAAGGCTTGCCGAAGAGAAACTCGCCGAACTGAAGACAGTCGCGGCGACGTAAGCTCGCGCCAACATTATCATGCCGGACTACGAACAAATCACCTACGAAACATCCGACCGCATCGCGACCATCACCCTGAATCGCCCCGGAAAGCTGAACGCCTGGACCCGCCGGATGGAAGCTGAGGTGACTTCCGCCGTTCAATCCGCCGCCGCCGACGATTCGGTTCGCGCCATCGTCCTTGCCGGTGCGGGCAAAGGATTCTGCGCCGGCGCGGACCTCAGCCTGCTTTCGGATATGGCCTTAAGCAACGGCGCCGCCGCGGAGAATCTCACCATTGAGGGTCCGGCCGGCGCGCCCGCCGAGTTTCGCTATAAGCACGCCTGGCTTCTTTCCGTGCCCAAGCCAATCATCGCCGCGATTCACGGCCCTTGCGTCGGCCTCGGTTTCGTTGTCTCTCTTTATTGCGATTTTCGTTTCGCCTGCGAAAACGCCCGCTTCTCCGTGATCTTTTCCCGCCGCGGCCTGGTGGCCGAATACGGCATCGCCTGGATGCTGCCGCGGCTGGTCGGCCTGGGCAATGCAATCGAGCTGGCTTTTACCTCGAAAACGATCGACGCCAGCGAAGCTCTGCGCATCGGTTTGGCAACGCGCGTCTTCGCCGAAGAAAATTTCCAGGCGCGAGTCCATCAAGCCGCGTGCGAGCTGGCCGCAACCGTTTCACCGCGTTCGCTGGCGGTCATGAAGCGGCAGATCTATCGCGCCCTCGATCAGGACTTGGGCCAGTCCTTCGCATTGGCGATCGAGGAGATGCGCGCCAGCATGGCCGCCGCGGATTTTCGCGAGGGCGTCGCGCACTTCCTTGAAAAACGCCCGCCGGCGTTCACGGGCAAATAAGGGCGGCGTCGCTCTGCCGTAAGGCCGGGTCAGGACCGTGCTCAAGCTGGCGTCGCTTCCCGCCGATAGATTCCTTGGAAAAAGCTGTTGACGCAATTCGTAAGTTGCTGCAAAATAATTAAGTCCGAGCACTCTGGAGTATTTTTCGAACAGAGGAGAAGCATTGTCGCTCAAAATCCGGCTGTCCGCAATTATCGTTTTATCTGTCGTATTGGCCTCGAATCTCCTGGCCCTGACTCCCACAAAGAAGCGAAAGAGATCCACCGTTGCCAGAACCGTCGCGGCAAAACCGATCGCGATGAACGTGGTCTCGACGCGCCGTCCGGTTCGCGCCAAACCCAAACGCGCCGTCGCCATCGGACCGTGGCGCGTTCCCAACTACGCCGATTCGACCGAGGGCGATTTCATCGATGGGGAAGATCTCGCGGTGCGCCGCGCCGCGGTCGATGCGCTGGGCCGATTGAACGGCGCCATCGTCGTCACGGACCCGAACACCGGGCGCATCCTGACCATCGTCAACCAGAAGGTCGCCTTTCAGAGCGGGTATCAGCCATGCTCGACCATTAAGGTCCCGGTCGCGCTGGCCGCCCTTAGCGAAAACATTATTGAGCGCCAGACGCTGATTCGCGTCTACGGCCGCACCACCTTCGACCTGACCACCGCGCTGGCGCGATCGAATAATCAATACTTCGCCAATCTCGGGCAGCGCCTCGGATTCGAGCGCGTCAGCTATTATGCCCGCCTGTTCGGGCTCGGCGAAAAGGCCGGTCTCGATATCGAACCGGAACACGCCGGAATTTTGCCCGCGACCGTGCCCAAAAGCGGTATCGGGATGATGACCAGCTTTGGCGACGGCATTTCGCTGACGCCGCTTGAATACGCCGCGCTCATCGGCGCCATCGCCAACGGCGGCACGCTCTATTACCTGCAATATCCGCGCTCGCAAGCCGAAGCGCAGGCGGTGATCCCGCGCGTGAAGCGCCGCCTGGACATCGACGAATGGATTCCCGAGATCAAGCCCGGAATGATGGGCGCCGTCGAATACGGCACCGCTCGCCGCATCGGCTTCGATCCCAACGAGCCCATCTACGGCAAGACCGGCACCTGTACCGATTCGCGCTCGCCGACTCACCTCGGCTGGTTCGGATCGTTCATGGAACTTGGCAAGAATAAGCTCGTCGTCGTGGTGCTGCTGACCGGCGCCAATCTGGTGAGCGGTCCCGCCGCTTCCGGTGTCGCGGGCCAGGTCTATCGAAACCTCGGAGCGGAAAATTACTTCGCATCGGCCTCAATAGCCGCGAATAATTAGTCTTTTTCCTCGCGAAGGCTTCAGCTTTGTCTGTCTGCGCGCGGCGGAAGCGCGTGCCCCATCGCCGCCGGAAATCATGGTAGCCTTAGTCGGAACGTAGGTTTCGAGGGACCATGAGCATTTCCAAGCCGTTTATCGAACGGCCCGTAGCCACCACTCTGCTTACTGTCGCTCTGGGCATTTCCGGAGTCGTCGCCTACAATTTTCTACCCGTTGCGCCTTTGCCGCAGGTGGATTTCCCCTCGATCAATGTCAATACCGGATTGCCGGGAGCAAGTCCGGAGACCATGGCGTCCTCGGTGGCGACCCCGCTCGAGCGCCAGTTCGGACGCATCGCCGGAATCAATGAGATGACCTCGTCGAGCACGCTTGGCTCGACCAGCATCACCCTGCAATTCGATCTGTCGCGTAATATCGACGCCGCCGCGCGCGACGTTCAGGCGGCCATCAACGCCGCCCGCAGCCAGCTTCCGCAGAATCTGCCGCGCAATCCGTTCTGGCGCAAGGTGAATCCCGCCGATTATCCGATTTTGCAGATCGGCCTCACCTCCCCGACCATGACGCCGGGCCAAATGTACGACGCGGCCTCCACCGTGATGGCGCAAAAACTGGCTCAAGTTCACGGCGTCGGGCAGGTTTTTCTCGGCGGAGCTGCGCTGCCGGGCGTGCGCGTCGAAGTCAACCCGTCGCTGTTAAATCACTACGGCCTCGATCTCGAAGACGTTCGCACGATGCTCGCCGCCGCAAACGTGAACTCGCCAAAGGGCGAGTTCTCCGGCCCCAATCAATCCTGGATCATCAGCACCACGGACCAGATCTTTAAAGCGCAGGACTACCGGCCGCTGATCGTCGCCTATCGCAACGGCGCCCCGGTCAGGCTTTCCGACGTGGCGGATGTGGAAGATTCAGTCGAGGATATCCGCAACATCGGATTTGTCGGCAACAAACCGGCCATCATCGTCCGCATCAACCGCCAGCCCGGCGCCAACATTGTGGAAACGGTCGATCGCATTTTCGAGGTTCTGCCCTACATCAAAGCCTCCTTGCCGGCCTCGATCGAGACGACGATTTTGGCCGATCGCACCACCACTATCCGCGCCTCCGTCGAAAATGTGCAGCAGACGATGGCGATCTCCATCGGGCTGGTCATCATGGTGGTGTTCCTGTTCCTACGCAGCCTGCGAATCACGCTGATTCCGAGCGTGGTCGTTCCTGTGTCCCTGCTGGGGACCTTCGGCTGGCTGTATCTGTTCGGCTACAGCATCGACAATCTGTCGCTGATGGCGCTGACCATCGCCACCGGCTTCGTCGTGGACGACGCCATCGTGGTGATCGAAAATATTACGCGCCACATGGAGCAGGGCATGTCGGCGATGGCCGCGGCGCTAAAAGGCGCGGCGGAAATCGGCTTCACCGTGGTGACGATCAGTATTTCGCTGATCGCGGTGTTCATTCCCATCCTGCTGATGGCCGGAATCGTCGGCCGCCTGTTCCGCGAATTCGCCGTAACACTTTCGATGGCGATTGTTTTATCGCTGCTGATGTCGCTGACCATGACGCCCATGATGTGCGCGCGGCTGCCGCGCGCCGACCCCGGTGAACGCCATGGCGCCGTCTATCGCTTCAGCGGCTGGATCGTGGAGGTGATGCGCCGCGGGTATGAAAGGAGCCTCGCCGCCGTGCTCGATCAGCAGCCGTTGATGCTGGTGGTCACCCTGGCCACGGTGGCGCTCAGCGTCTATCTGTACGTCATCATTCCCAAAGGATTTTTCCCGCAGCAGGACATCGGCCGCATGAGCGGAACGCTGATCGCCGATCAGGCCTCCTCGTTTCAGGCCATGCGGGATCGCATCATGCAGGTGATTAATATTGTCCGCGAGGATCCCGCCGTCGAAAGCCTGAACGCCTCGGTCGGCGGAGGCGGATTCGGCGGCGCCAGCATAATCAGGGCCAGATCAACGTCACCCTCTATCCGCTGGCTCAGCGAAAAATCACCACCGACGAAGTGATCGCGCGCCTGCGGCCCAAGCTGGCCCGCGTTCCGGGGGCGAGCCTGTATCTGCAAGCGATCCAGGATCTGCGCGTCGGCGGAAGAGCCAGCGGCGCGCAGTATCAATACACGCTTCAGTCCGACAGCGTCAGCGAACTGAACGAATGGGCGCCCAAAGTTTACCGCGCGCTGCGCGCGCTGCCCGAGCTGGCCGACGTGAACAGCGATCAGCAGGATCGCGGCTTGCAGGCCGGCCTTGAAATCGACCGGGCCACCGCGGGCCGGCTGGGGATCTCCACGCAGTTGATCGACAACACGCTGTACGACGCCTTCGGCCAACGCCAGGTCTCGGTGATGTACACGCAGTTGAACCAATATCACGTGATCCTGGAAGTGAATCCGCGATTCTGGCAAAATCCGGACGGGCTCAACTACATCTACGTCCCCTCGACCACCGGAAAGCAGACGCCGCTCAGCGCGATCACGCACTATGCTCCAAGCAACACGGCTCTTTCGGTGAATCATCAGGGGCAATTTCCGTCGGTGACCATCTCCTTTAATCTGCCGGTCGGCGTTTCCCTGAGCAGCGCGGTTCCGGCGATCGAGCGCGCCGAACGGGAAATCGGCCTGCCCAGCTCCATTCACGGCAGCTTCCAGGGAACCGCGCAAGCCTATCAGGATGCGCTTGCAAGCGAGCCGGTGCTGATCGCCGCGGCGCTGGTGACGGTCTATATCGTTCTCGGCGTGCTCTATGAAAGCCTGATTCATCCGCTTACGATTCTTTCCACACTGCCTTCGGCCGGCGTCGGCGCGCTGCTGGCCCTGATTGTGACGCACAATGAGCTGAACGTGATCTCGCTGATCGGCATCATCCTGCTGATCGGCATCGTGAAGAAGAACGCGATCATGATGATCGACTTCGCCATCGCCGCCGAACGCGCCGAAGGGCTCACGCCGGAGAAAGCAATTTTTAAGGCGTGCGTGCTGCGCTTCCGTCCCATCATGATGACCACCATGGCCGCGCTGCTGGGCGGTTTGCCGCTCGCCTTGGGCCACGGGGAAGGCGGCGAGATGCGCCGCCCGCTCGGCATGGCGATCGTTGGAGGGCTGATCTTCAGCCAGGCCCTGACGTTGTACACCACGCCGGTGGTTTATCTTTACATGGATCGCGCCAGGCTGCGCTGGGAAGCGCTGCGCGGCCGCGCCTCCCGCATCGCCCCGCTCCCCGCATCGAACACCATCGCTTGAAGGAGGGCGGGATCACAAGAATCGGCGGCTTCCAGCGCCTCCAGATAGTACGTTTTCGTATTTGCCGCGCGGAGAGATGATGATATACTGGTCAACCGTATTTTTCGTGCGAGGATGCGATGGTTGCGACCTCAGTTCTTCTTGTTTTTTGCGCGTTCCAATCCGCCGGTCCGATTGAACCGCGAATTCAGTTGACCGCGAAAGCCGAAGCGCTGCCACGCGCGGATTTGAGCGTCGATGTCCCGCTGGTTTTGATTCCCGTGCACGTCACCACCCCGCTCGGCGCGTCGGTGACCAATCTTCCAAAGTCGAGCTTCCATCTTTTCGAGAACGGCGTGGAGCAGACGATTACGCATTTCTCCTCGGAAGACGCGCCGCTTTCCATCGGTTTTCTTTTCGACGCCAGCGGAAGCATGCGCAACAAGCTCCGCAAATCCGCCGAAGCGGCCGCGGCGTTTTTTCGCACCGCCAACACCGACGACGAATTTTTTCTGATCGACTTCAATGAGCGCCCGCGGCTGGCGATTCCATTCACCCAAAATGCCGGCGCGATTACGCGGCACATCGCGCACACTCACGCCGATGGCCGCACCTCGCTGCTGGACGCCATTCACCTTGCGCTCGAGCAAATGGAGTTCGCCAAAAATCTTCGCAAGGCGATCGTGATCGTCTCCGACGGCGGCGACAACCGGAGCCGCTACACCGAAACCGAAATCAAGAGCGCGCTACGCGAAGCCGACGTTCAGCTTTACGCCATGGGCATCTTCGATCCGGACGAGTCGCCCAAGCGGACGCCGGAGGAACGCAACGGTCCCAAGCTGCTCGACGAGCTCGCCGAGCAAACGGGCGGCCGACATTATCCGGTGCAAAATCTGGACGAGCTTGCTTCCGTCTGCGAGCGCATCGGCCGGGAGCTGCGCAACGAGTATCTGATCGGCTACGCTCCGGCGAACGACGCGCAGGACGGCACCTATCGCAAGGTGAAGGTCACGGTCACTCCGCCGAGCGGCATGCCCGAGCTGCGCGCGCACCATCGCCAGGGCTACTACGCTCCGGCGCTGTTCGGCCGTTAAGGCCTACTCCTCGTGCAGCGCGGCGATCGGATCGACGCGCATCGCTTTTCGCGCCGGAAACCAGCTTGCCGCCAGCGCGACCATGAGAAGCACCGCGCTCGCCGCCGCCAGCATCGCCGGATCGGTCGCGCCAATGCCGAAGAGAAAAGTCGCCAAAAGTTGGCGGACGGCGAAGCACCCGGCCAGACCAAGCGCCGTGCCCAGGGCCGCCAGCCGCAGCGCGCGCGCCGTGACCATCCGGAAGATCGCGCCGGGGCGCGCGCCCAGCGCCATGCGGATCGCGATGCTGGCGCGGCTGCTGCTGACCATGTAGGAAAGCACGCCGTACAGCCCGATCGCGGCCAGAAGCAGCGCCAGCGCCGCGAATCCTCCCAGCATCTGCATCTGAAATTTTTGCCGCGCGACGGAGCGTTCGAATACCTCGTCCATCGTCTCGAACCTGACCGCGGCCTCGCGATCGGCGGCCCGCAAGCGATCGCGAACCGCCGAAACGGCGCCTGCCGGATCTCCCGCCACGCGCATAACGAAATTTTCGTCGAGCAGGCTCTGCGGGAACAGGACCTGGGTGTGAGTAACGTACGCGGTCGGCGCCGCCGGCCGGTTGAGAGCGGCATCGTGGACGTCCCCCACAATCCCCACGATGGTCAGCCACTGTTCTCTGGGAGTGAAGCTGTCGAACCAGATGCGGCGGCCGATGGGATCTTCCTTCGGCCAATAAACGCGCGCCATTTCGGCGCTGATCAGCGCCACCGGAAGCGAGCTCGCCGTATCCTGATCGCTGAGGTCGCGACCGCGAAGCAGCGGGATGCGCATGGTGGCCAGATATCCGGGGCTGATGACGCGATATTCCGCGTCGGCGCTGGCCGAATCCCGCGGGCGGTTCTCGAGATTGAAATGCCCGTCGGCACCGGCGCCGTCGAGCGGCAGACCATGGCTCAGCGCGGCGGACTCCACGCCCGGAATGGCGCGAAGTTGCGCCAGTAATTCGCTGAACATCGGACTGAGCCGGTCAAAGCCGGTGTCGCGCGATTCGGTGGTGAAGGAAACGCCGGCCACAAGCACGTGATCGGGCCGGAAGCCGGGATCGACGGATTTCAGTTTCCAGAAACTGGCGGCGAGCAATCCCGCGCCGGCGACCAGCACCAGCGACAGACATATTTCCGAGATCACCAGCGCGGATTGCGCCCGCTGCGCGCGCCGTCCCGTGGTGGCCGAACGCGACGCCGACTTGAGCGCGTCATTAACGTTCAGCCGCGAAGCTCGCCAGGCGGGCAGCACACCGAACAGAAGCCCGGTCCACAGGGAAATGCCCGCGGCGAACGCGACCACGCCGGCATCAATGCGGATATCTTCGGCGCGCGGAAGCCCGGAGGGAAGCAGAAGCCGCAGCAGGTCCATCGACCAGAAGGCGGCCAGCAATCCCAAGGCTCCTCCGGCGGCGGCGAGCGCGAGACTCTCGGCGATCAGGAGCCGGAACAAATGCATGCGCCCGGCGCCGAGCGCGATGCGCACCGAAATTTCCCGGACGCGAGTGGTCACGCGCACCATCAGAAGATTGGCGACGTTCACGCAAACGATCAGCAGCAGGAATCCCACCGCGCCGAATAGCATGAGCAAAGCCGGCCGCGCTTCTCCGGCGATCTGCCGGTCGAGCGGAATCACCATCGCGTCCTTGCCCATGAAGGGCGACGGGTACTGCTGCTTGAGCCGCCGCGAAATTGCGCCGACATCGGCTTGCGCCTGCTCGATGCTTACGCCCGGACGAAGCCGCCCGACGACTCGAAAATTATGCGCCGTGCGGCTGGAAAAATTGTAGAAAGCGTCGGCCGCGATCCACACTTCGGAATGATCCGGATAGTCGAAGCCGGGCGGCATCACGCCGATCACCGTGAACGGCTGGCCCATCAGCTTGATCCGGCGGCCGAGGACGTTCGGATCGCCGCCGTAAACGCGCTGCCAGAGAGCGTTGCCCAGAATTGCCGTTCCGGGAGCTTTGAACTTCTGCTCGGCCGCATCGAAGGTGCGCCCGAGCATCGGCTGCACGCCCATCACAGAAAAGAACTCGCCCGTCACTTCCGCGCCGAATGTGCGCACGGGAGTATCTCCGCCGCCGGCATTCACCGGACCCTCGCCGAACGCCGCAATCCACGAAAAACTGTGGTTCTCGCGCTGCCAATCCTTGAAGTTCGCCTGCGCGACCTGCATGGGCCGGTTCGACTCGTTCACTTCGCTCAGCCAGGCCAGGCGGCTGGCGTCGGGGTAGGGCAGAGGATTCAGGAGAACGGCTTTGACCACACTGAACAGCGCGGTTCCGGCGCCGACGCCCAAGGCTACGGTCAGAATGGAAATGATCGACAGCGCCGGCGCGGCGCGCAGCGAGCGGGTTGCGCGGGCAAGCATCGCAAAAAGCATTGGCCGCTACAATGCAAGCGGCGCGCCAGACCGCGGCGCGTATTATCAATCGAATCGCTCGGCCGGATGTCCGCTTTCGGGACGGGTCGTGTTCGGAACGGACAGGCTATCTTGCCGCGTGGAAAATATCGGCCAGGGCCTTCATTCGCGCCGCGTCAGCCGGATTTTTCGCGCTTCCGGCGCTTTTTTCCAGGCTTGCCGCCAGCGGCTTCACCGGAGCGGAGGAGTGCGACGACTCCGCCTTTTCGATCGCGCCGTGAAGCGAAGCGATCTGCGTCGCCGGCAGCGCGTTATCGCGCGCTAGCTGATCCAGGTAGGCCCGCGCCACCACGAAGTTTTTCGGCCATGTAAATTTCGGCTGATTCTGGACGTTCAGTTCATCGAAATGCACCTGATTGGCCGCGTCGATTTCGTTTTGCGTCAAAAATTTGCTCGGCGTAAGCCGGAATACATCGACCCCGCGCGCGATTTCGGAGCCATAAATGTAGCCGTTGTACCAATAAACGGACCAATATCCGCCCAAAATGCGCTTTTCCGCATCAAGCGGGCCGCGATCGAAATAGGCGATTTCGTAAGGATGCGCCGGATCGGTAAAATCGAACACCGAAAGGCCGCCCTGATACCAGGCCTGCACTTCGATGTCGCGTCCGGGCACCGGAATCAGGGAGCCGTTGTGCGCCACGCAATTTTCCGTGTCGCCCTGCGGGGCCGGCATCTTATAATACGAGGCCAGCGTGAGCTTGCCGTTCTTCAGTGTGAAGATCGCGTCCGCGCCCCAGTTCATCGGATCTGTGGCGCGGCAGCGCGGCTGCGTTCCGCCGCCCCATTCGTCGGTGAAGACGACTTTCGTGCCGTCGTTGTTAAACGTCGCCGAGTGCCAGAATGCGTAGTTCGGATCGCTCACTGCGTCGATGCGCCGCGGATGAACCGGATCGGAGATGTCCAGCAAAATTCCGTTACCCGAACAGGCGCCGGCGGCGAGGCCGATCGCCGAATAAACCGTAATATCGTGGCATTTGTCGGTTCCCGACGTCGTCTGCGTGCCTTCGCCGTGATTGCCGCCCTTCCACAGGCCGTTCATCGCGCCGGTCACCGGATCGGTGAAGATCCGCGGGCTGTTGACGATCTTAGCCTGTTCAGGGTGGGCGAGCGGGACCTTTATAATGTCGATGCGGAAAAGAGCGGTGTTCGGATTCTCCGCAGGATCGCCGCCGGAACAGCCTGCGAGCTCCTCGGACTGGCGAACCAGGCTGGTGCCCGAAATATAAACGTAGACGTTCTCGTGATCCTTGGGATCGATCACCAGCGTGTGGGTGTGCGAGCCGCGGCAGCTTTGCACCTCCGCGACCTGCTTGGGATTCGCCAGGTCGCTGATGTCAAAAATGCGAACGCCGCGAAATCGATCGGGACTCGGGGGCGGCGGTGTGCGCGGAATCCGCGGTTCGCCTTCCTTGGCCGGCGGAGGAGGCGGCGGCTTGTAGCCTTCAGGCAGCGGGATGCCCTGCGTTCCGCAATCCAGCCGTCCATTCATCGCTTCGACGGACATGAAGAGCAGATTCTTGTAAACGGAAACGTCGCCCTGCCCGCCGGGGCATACCAGCGACGTCTTCAGCGCGGTTTTGGCCGGATTATCGATGTCGTAAAAATTGATGCCGTTGTAATTTCCGACAAACAGGTGATTGCCGCTGAAGGCGAGATCGGAATTGGCCGAGCCGTATTGCACCGTTCGCGGCGCGCCGTTGCTCTTGGCGTTGGGATCCTGCGGCGGCGGAAAGGGCTCCGTCGCGCCGCCCGAGCCGGGGGCGAATCCCGAAGGTTTCGGCAGCGACGCGAGCTTTTCCAGCCCGAAAATGGCCTCCCCCGCATCGAAAATTCCGGGCTTGAGCCCGGCGCGCGGATCGTTGGTCTGGCGCGGATTCACCGGCGCGGGATTTCCGCCCGCCTGGCCCCAGCAATACGCGAATGGCAAAAGCGCGAGTACGAGCCTCATTTTTTCTCCTTCAACATGCTTTTCATAATATTGATTTCCGCGGTCTGCGTGTTTTCGATGTCGGTGGCGAAGTCAAAAATCTGGTTGTCCTGCTCGGCCCCGCCGGCGGCGAACAGCTCCTGCACCATGGTCAGCGCGCCGGTGTGATGCTGGATCATTCCGGTGAGAAAAAGGTCATCGAATCTCGCGCCATGCGCGGCGGCCAGGGCCTTCATCTGTTCCGGCGTGAGCATGCCCGGCATCGGCGGCATGGAGTCCATGTCCATCATCCCGCTCATGTGATCCATGTGCGACATATCGTGCTTCATGGGAACCGCCTTGCCGCGGTCGGCCAGCCACTGCTGCATGAATTTGATTTCGTCGGTTTGCGAGATGCGGATCCGTTCGCCGAGCTTGGCCAGCGCTTTGCTGTGCACGCGTCCCGGCATCAGCGCCACCATTTCCACCGCCTGGGAATGATGGTGAATCATTCCCTGCATGAACTTGACGTCGGCCTCGGAAGGCTCGCGAGGGGCGAGGCGGACGCTGGCCGGCGAAAGAATCTTCGAATCTTTCCCCGGCGCGCCAGGCTGCACGATCACCTGCGCGCAGGCAATGGCCGCGAAAAACGAAATCATGCCCAAACGAAAGACCATGCGTCAATATAAGCTTGCATTTTTTCGCTTGTCAACCTGGCGGCCGGAGAATTCAGTAAACTTCAGGAGGAATCGCTATGCCGCTCGCCGCTCGCATTATGGATTATTTTTACCTGCGCATCCGGGATGAGCCGGGGAAGGCGTACGAGCTGCTGGCGCAGCTTGCGCGCGAGGAGATCAACCTGGTGGCCTTCAGCGCCGTGCCATACGGCGACCATGGAGTCGAGCTGACCTTGTTCCCGGACCACCCCGAGGCGTTTCTGCATCTGGCGCGCAAGTCGAACTGGCCGCTGACGCCTGCGCAGCACGCCTGCATGGTTCAGGGCGACGATCGCCTGGGCGCGCTGGCCGAGATTCAAAAAGAGCTGATCAACGCTGGCGTGAGCATCTACGCATCCACCGGCCTGACCGACGGCTGCGGCGGCTACGCCTACATTATTTACTTCAAGGAAGGCGATCATCTGGCGGCGGCGCGGGCCGTGGAAGCTCTGAAGTGTTTGCGCTAATGTGCGTTTCGAGGGCAGTTCCGGGTAAGGATGGTGGCGATCAGGCCGCAGGCCGCGGCGAAGGATAGCCATAATCCCGGGACCGCGCGGCTGCCGGTCGCCTGGATCAAATAGGTCGAAATTGCGGGCGTGAAGCCGCCGAAAAACGCGGTCGCGCAGCTATAGGACAGCGAAAAACCGGCCGTCCGGATCGCAGGCGGCATTATCTCGGTCAGCAGCGCGATCATCGGGCCGTTGTAGCAGCCGAACAGAAACGAAAGCCACAGCTCGAGCGCCATCAACCGGGCAAACGAGGGCGCGGCGGCGAGCCAGAGGAAGCCGGGATAAACCGTCATGAGCGCCGCGACGGTGACGGTAATCAACATGGGACGGCGGCCGATTCGATCCGACAGCGCGCCGGCCACCGGAATCCAGAAAAAATTCGAGGCGCCGACGCACAGCGTGACGATCATGTTGTTGCGCGGCGCCAAGTGCAGAACGGCGTTGCCGAAGGTGGGCGTGTACGCGGTGATCATGTAGAAGGAAACGGTGGTCATCACGGTCAGCATCGTGCCGCGAACGACCAGAGTCCAATGCGCCGCGAGCGTCCGCAAAATTTCGCGCGTCGCCGGCGGCTGCTTGCGCTGAAATTCCGGCGTCTCTTCAAGCGAGCGGCGCAGCAAAAAAACAAGCGGGATGATGGCGCATCCAATCAGAAAAGGAATCCGCCAGCCCCAGGTGTTCATCTCGGCGGGGCTCAACCTGGACGCGAGCACGAGGCCCAGGGCCGCCGTGAACATTACGCCCACCTGTTGGCTCGCGGTCTGCCAGGCGACAAAAAATCCTTTCCGGCCGGGCGGCGCGATTTCGGATAAGTAAACTGAAACGCCGCCGTTTTCAACTCCGGCCGAAAGTCCCTGAACCAGACGCCCGGCGAGTACCAGCAGCGGCGCGAAAATTCCAAGCGTGGCATAGGAAGGCGTGCAGGCGATCGAGAACGTGCCGATCGCCATCAGCGACAGCGTCAGCAGCAAACCCGCGCGCCGCCCGCGATGATCGACATAGGCGCCGAGCGCAATCGCGCCGAGCGGCCGCATGAGGAATCCCGCGCCGAAGGTCGCCAGCGACAGCATCAATCCGGCGAACTCGCTGCCGCCCGGAAAAAACGAGCGCGCGATCGGGGCCGCGTAATACCCGAACACCTGAAAATCGTACATTTCCAGGAAATTTCCGCTGGCCACCCGCACCACGGGCCAAAGCAGGCGGCTTGGGGCGGCGGCCGGCGCGGTCATGCCTTACAGCGTGGCACAAGCCGGCCCTTCCATGAATCGCAATTAACGATCGGCGGAGCAACTTTCTACTCGCGGCGGCATTTGAGCAGTTGTGAGGCGAATGGAGGATTCGAAAAAATGAAAAAAACCATCACGACATTATTTACGTTTTCTGTTTTGGCGTTCTCGCAATCGAGCGAGGTTGGAAAGCGCAACGAAAATCAGCAGGACCGGATCGCCCAGGGTGTCGCATCCGGCCAGTTGACGGCGGGAGAGACCGCGAACCTGGAGAAAAAAGAGTCGGCCATCCATCAGGAGGTTCGCACCGACCGAGCGCTGAACGGCGGGCATCTGACGGCTCAGGAAAAACAGATGGTCAATCGGCAGCAGAACCAGATGAGCCGGCAGATTTACGCCGATAAGCACAACTCGGCCACGCAGCACGCCGGCAACAATGAAGTGGACGCGCGGCGCGAGAATCAGCAGGACCGGATCGCCAACGGCATCAAATCCGGCAAGCTGAACGCGGCGCAAACGGCGCGGCTGGAGTCGAAAGAAGCGGGAATCAATCGCGAAGTGCGCTCCGATCGGGCGCAAAACGGCGGCCATCTCACCCAGGCGCAGCGGCAGCAGGTGAACCGCCAGCAGAACGCGATGAGCCGCAAGATTTACCGCGCGAAACACTCCTGAGGCGTTGGGGCGCAGCGCTGCGAAACTCACTCTTCATTGGCCGGCGTCTGCCGGCCTTGTTTCAGGAACAGAGAACAGGAAGAGCGCCGCGCCGCCCGCCGCCAGGAGGGCGAAACCGTAGAACGCGATGCGGAATCCGAATTTCTGGACGAGCAGACCTGAAGCCAAAGGGCCTAGGACGCCTCCGACTGCGACTGCACTAGCAAAGAGCCCAATCAACGCATTGAAGTGCCCCTTGCCGCGCGTTAGATCTGCCGCCATCGCAACGACGGCGACTCCGTAGATGCCCGCTCCGATTCCATCGAGTCCCTGCAACCAGACCACGGCCATGGGATTGCTGACGAGGGAATAGGATAAAATGCGAACCGGCAAAACAACGAATGCCGCGGCCATTACAGGCTTTCGCCCGACGGAGTCACAGAGCCTGCCCGCCGCGAGAGAGACCGGCGCCATCACGAGCTGGGCGGTCAGGACAGTGGCGGTCATCAGCTTGTCGGAACCACCGAGATGCTTCACATAGAGCGCCACGGTTGGCAGAATGGGGGCGTTGGCGAGATGAAAGGCGAAGATGGCCAGAAACAGAAAGAGCACTCGTGGGTCGCCGAGCAGTTCGGTCCACCGGACCGGCTGGCGCCTTTCGCGCGTCAGGCCGGTAGCCAATTGCTCGTCGAGATCCTGGGCGCGGATCAGGAGCATTGACGCGGCTGCAAATAGAGAAAACACTCCGACCGAGTAAAACAGGGCGTTCAATCCGAGCACGGAAACGACTCCCATTGCGAGCAACGCAGCGGCGATGTTGCCGGCGTGATTCCAACCCTGATTTGCGCCCATCGTCCGGTTGAGCAAGCGATGCCCCGCTAATCCGAGCGCCAATGCGCCAAGCAGCGGCCCGAAGAAGCTCTGAATGGCACCGGAGAAGAACAGCAAAGAATCGATCCAGACGTGTGTGCGCGGGATTCGCGGGATCGCGGCGAAGGAGATTCCGGTGAGGACGGACGCGGCGGAAAATGCAGCGCGGCGCCATTTCCAGCGATCGGTGAGCCATCCGGCCAGCGCCTGAAAGGCCAGCGTGCCGAGCCCCGCGGCGGCGGTCGCCACGCCGATCGCATCATAGCTCCAACCGGCTGTCCTCAGAAAGCCGTTCAGTACGGGAATCACTACGCCGACCATTTCGGCCTGAAGAAAATTCGCGGCGTTCAAGCCGAAGAAACTGCGCCGGGAAGGTGTTGTGTTCATCGAAGGTCTTTTTCAAGGCGTAAGCAATAGTCAAAGCCAAAGCGAATCTCGGGACCGCAATTTGCTCGTCCTCGGCAGCAAGCGAGTGCAGCGCGGCTTCCGCGTCCGGAGCCTTTATATGCCTTGCTGGATCGCGGCTACGGCGGCCGGCTGCTGCACAGTTTTGTTCTGAAATCGCCCGCGTTTGGCAGAACGTACGAAAGCCGCACGCGGTGCGTTCAGAAACCGCACGGTGGCCGCCCAACGCCGGTGTGTCGCGTAAAGAACGAGAATTGGAGTATGGCGTGCCAATCGAGGAGGATGGAGACGCTTGATGTTGAGAGGCATTCCCTACGTTGCGCTACTCACGGTGGCTGGACTGATGTTTGGGTGGATGATCCACGCTCCCGCCCAGCCTCCTCCTCCAGGCCGGAAGGCTGACAAAAAGGGAGAAGAGAAAAAGGGCAAAGGGAAAAAGGAAGACGAAATCGAAAGATTTCCCGACCGCATTGATCGTCTCCGCCGGCAACTGGAGTATACGCACTCCGCGGATCCAGAGCGCCAAACGTTGCTTTGGAATTCCGGCGTCTACGCCAACAAGGCGGATCAGACCTGGAGAACGCAGCAGCCGTATATCGCGGACCGCATACTGGCGGCGGCCGAGTCGCTCTTTCGCGCGTCAGACCACCTGCAACACATTGCCGGCGCCCCTGGTTTTCCTCCGCCGCCATCGCCACCGGCTGAAGATGTTTCCCGGCGCCTGGCCCAGGTCTACTTTCGAACGCGCGAGGCGGATTTCTTCCTTCAAGAGATTCACGACAATTCTGCCTCGCCATTGGTTTCTCTTTTGCGCCAATATTATCAACGGGCCGTTCAGGCATATGACCGCTCCGATTTCCGGGGAGCGGACGAATACGGCAAGGCTGCCGAGGAGATTGTGAAAGCGCTGGAGAACCTGGCGCAGGCCGCGACGCTCGCGCCGCAAGCGCGGCGCTGACGGAGGAGAGATGCGATTTTTTCTCAGAAGCGCAAAGGGCGCGGCGCGCTCCGCACAGGGGGCCCGGGACATATTCGCGCCAAGCTCGGTTATGCGCGTGTTTCTTAAACGACGTCTACAGCTCCAGTTGCTATTCATCCTGTTGGCGGCGGTGCTCATCGCGACGCTGAGCGTCATCCTGATTTCTGACGCGGTGAAGAGCGCGGAAGGAGTCGTGCTCACCGATGCGTTGAAAACGCTCGCTGCCGCCGCTTCGGAACTCGATCAACAATACCGCGATCGCACGAATGCAGATTCGGCGTGGCATGAGCTTCCCATTGCTGCGCAGGACACCTCCCTTCGTGGCGTTTCACAGGCGGTTTTACGTTCTTACCCTGGAGTCGAAGGCGGCTACCACGACGGCGCCCACTTCCTCGGGTATTCATATCCGACACACGATACGGGAAAAAAGAAGACGGATGTGCCCACAGCGGAACTCGACGATATCCTCGGGGCGATTTCGCAGAGTCGCGGATCGGGCACGGCTCAGCGCGTATTGCGGGGGCAACACGATATCGTGGTGATCGAGGCGAAGGCGGGTCCCAACGGTGTGGTCAGTTGGACGATGAAACGCCTGCCCGGCCAGAGCGATCCAGCCGCGCACCGCCGTGAAATGCTGCTCGCGGGGCTCGTCTTGGCGGCTCTGATCAGCATCGCGGGCACACTTGCCACGGGTGTCGCACTTCAGCGGGGAGTTGGCCAGATCAAGTCCGGACTGGCGGCATTGGGCGTAGATTTCAGCACTCGCCTTCCGGAACGTAACGGCGAACTCGGTGAGATCAGCCGTTGCATTAACGGCATGGCGGAAGCGCGGCAGAAGCTCGAGAACGATTTGAGGCGCGCAGACCGCCTTAGAACCATCGGCAAGTTGGTGGCTAGCATCGCGCATGAAATCCGCAATCCATTAAACAGCATTCGACTGTCAATCCAGTACCTGGAACGGCGGCTGCGCGACAATCAAGTGCGGGCAGAGGACCTTCACCCGGTAATCGATGAGGTCGACCGGCTGAGCTCGTTGCTGACGAATTTGTTGGTGTTTCAAAAAACGCGCGAGGCGATCCTTCGCGAGGAACCTGTCGCCCCGGTGCTGCGAAAGTGCCTCGCCCTCATGCGACCTCAGGCAGATTCCCGCGCCATCGAGATTCGATACGAACCGGGTGCCCCCGAGATCGAAGCTTGCTTCGATTCGGAACAGCTCATCCAGGTGGTAATGAATCTCCTCTTAAACGCTCTTGAAGCGATAGGCACGAATGGAACGATTGAGGTGCGCACCGAACGGCGCGAAGACCGCGTCCGCATTTGCGTGCAGGATAGCGGTCCGGGGCTGACCGAAGAGCAAGCCGAGCATCTTTTCGAAGCGTTTTATACGACCAAGCCGGAGGGCACGGGGCTTGGGCTTGCCGTCTCGCGAGAATTAGTTGTGAACATGGGTGGTGCCCTCCGCTTGGTCAATGACGGACCTGGGGCAACTTTCGAGATAGAACTTCCAGCGGCTGGAACCCAGAGGCCACCAGCGGATCGAGAATATGCGAGCTTCCACGATACTGATCGCTGAGGACGAACGAACCGCACGAACGTCGCTGGCGGGGTTACTCGAAGCGGAAGGCTTTCGCGTCCTCACGGCGGAGAACGGAACCGAAGCTCTGTCCGTTCTGTTGTCCGAAGAACCCGAGGCGGCAGTCCTGGACATTCGCATGCCCGGAATGGATGGCCTGGCTGTGCTCCGGCGGGCGAAAGAAGGAGGCTCCGACAGCGCGCTGATTGTCATGACCGCGCATGGCGACAGCGGCACGGCGATCGAAGCCATGAAGCTCGGCGCCTTTGATTACGTCTCAAAGCCGCTGGATTTCAAAGTCCTGCTTACGCAGATCGAGCGCGCAATAGGACAGCGCAAGCTCGCCCGGCAACTCAGAGCGGCGCAGGAATCGGCGCCAGCTCCGCCCATCTCCAACACGATGGTGGGGCACAGTCCTGCCATGCAACACGTCTACAAGCTCATTGGTCAGGTATCGACCTCGAATGCCACAGTTCTGGTACGTGGCGAGTCAGGAACCGGCAAGGAACTCGTGGTGAACGCGATTCACCATAACAGCGCCCGCGCTCAAGGGCCGCTGATCAAGGTCAACTGCGCTTCGATCCCCGAGGCGCTGCTTGAATCGGAGCTTTTTGGCCACGAAAAGGGAGCGTTCACGAATGCCCTATACCGCCGGATCGGGCGCTTCGAAGAGGCGAACGGCGGCACGTTGTTTTTGGATGAGATCGGCGAACTCGCCCCGGCCCTCCAGTCCAAGCTGTTGCGTGCCCTTCAAGAGCGCGTGATCGAGCGTCTCGGAAGCAACACACCGATTCCCGTGGACATCCGCCTGGTAGCCGCAACGTCTCGCGATTTGGAAGCCGCCGTCAACGCAGGATCTTTTCGTGAAGACCTCTATTACCGGCTGAACGTGGTGGCGATCGCGCTACCGCCTTTGCGCGAAAGACGGCAGGACATCCCGGCTCTGGTCCAACATTTTATAAACCGCAGCGAACATGCTGTGTCGATAACCTCATCCGCATTGACAGTGCTTTGCGACTACCATTGGCCAGGAAACGTGCGTGAATTAGAGAACGTCGTTGAAAGGGCGCTTGTATTGGCCAGGAGCGGCGTGATCACCGAGGACGAGATCCAGCTCAAGACGCGGCCGGAACAGGGTGACACAGTCTGGACCGATTTCGCTCCTCTGGAAGAAGGCATGAAGGCCAACGTCGCCACTCTCGAAAAGGCGCTAATCGAACGCGCCCTGCGTCAAACGCAAGGCAACAAAACAAGAGCCGCTGAGATACTCGGAGTGCACCGCCGGCTGCTGTACGAGAAGATCCGCGAACATGGGCTGCCAGAATAGCCGGCTTGGCCGGATTCATCGTTCACGCGCTAGTACTCAATTTCCGCACAACAACGCTTTCCGGCGCGATTCTTGTTCGGGAAACGGTCGGTCAACGTTCGCCTGACGCACGGGAGACTCTGTCGGAAACGCGCATCCTGTTGCAACCACTCTTGAACGGCCTGGCAAGGCGCTTGCCGTTTATCGGGTGAAAGGAAGACCGAACATGATCAGTCACCAGAGAATTCTCACTGCCGCTCTTATCCTGTACGGCGTAAGCGCAGCGAGCTGTAGGGCGCAACCCCCCGCGCCACCGCCACCACCGCCAGGTCCTCCCCCGCCTCTCAGCGCCTCACAGCTTCCACCACCGCCGCCAGTGCGGGGTCCCCGTCCTCCTGCGCCTGCCATCGGAGGATCAAAAACTACCGTGGCCGGAGTGGTGAGGAACTTTAACTACGGCCCCCGGGGCCTCGACGGCTTGATACTCGATCGTGGAACTGTCATTCATTTTCCGCCCGAGTATGGCAGTCAAGTAGCCTCCTTGGCGCCGATCGGGTCGACAATCACAGCATCCGGATGGTCGCACATCGGGCCTGCCGGTGACATTTTGTTCGATGCAGACTCGATCGTCAATCAGCGCAGTAAGGGATCAATCATTATCGCGAGTAACCCTCCTCCGCCGCCCGGACCACCGCCACCTCCTGGACGAGGACCGGCAGCATATTCGCCGCCTCCGCCGCCACCTCCACAGGCTGCCTTCCAGCCGGCAGGCCCACCCGCTCCTGCATGGGGTGACCTTGCCCCGGCAAGTGTCGTCACCGGAACAGTCCGCAGTTTCAACTATGCTCCGGACGGGCAAGTGAACGGGCTGATTTTATCGGATGGCAGTGTGGTTTATTTTCCGCCCGAACTGGGAAATCAGATGACGAATGCCGTGCCGATCAACGTTCGCGTGACCGTGACGGGGTGGGCACGGACAGGTCCCACGGGTAACCGTTTAATCGACGCTCAGACCATCACAAACCGACGAACCGGGGCTTCCGTGACGGTGGAAAACCCGCCGCCACCTGTGCCATGACGCCGCCGGAGAAAGAGGGTGTGGCGATGAACCTTTGCCGGTATTGCGATCGGCGCCGGTCGTTTTTCAATCACGCTGCGGCGGGTCCGGTGGTACGTGTTAGACTGCTTGAAAGCCGGTTTACGATCGGGTAGGAGCGTAGCGAACCGATGATCCGCGGGCGCGCGACCGATCCCCGCGGTGCAACCGATGTTTCCCTATATCGACACCACGCCATGGCCCTTCGCGCCTTTTTTCGCTCTGGTCGCGATTGGGCTTGCAGCGGGCTTCGCAATCGCAGCGAAGCGGGCGCGGCGCAGCGGAATCGATCCAGAGCACTTCGCCAAGCTTGCTGTTTGCGTGATCGTAGCGGCGTTTCTGGGCGGCCATATCGCCAAATTCGCTTATGTGCAGGAAGGTTGGGCCACGCTGTCTCACCAACCCTGGCGCTTGCTGCAAGTCTTCAACGGCCTGGCGTCGTTTGGCGCTTTGCTTGGGGGATTCGTTGCCGCCCAAATCTTTCTTTGGCGGCACCGTGTTCCTTATCGCAATTGGTACCTTTATGCCGACGCCGCCGCGTTTGCCGCGCCGTTCGGCTGGTCGATCGGTCGGCTGGGATGCTACCTGGAACACGACCATCCGGGTGTTCGCACGACGAGTTTTCTTGGCGTCCGCTATCCCGGCGGCGCTCGTTTTGATCTGGGGCTGCTGGAAATGTTGTTCCTGCTGTTGCTGGCAGCGGCGTTTCTGCTGCTTGACCGGATCCGGACGCCGCGCGGTTTTTACTACGTCGCATTTCTGTTTGCTTACGGAATCTTCCGCTTGGTCCTCGATGGCCTGCACGTCGAAGCCGTTCGATACGGCATCTGGACGGTCGATCACATTGCGGCCTCCATCCTCATCGCTGGAGGAGTGTTGACCGCGCTCGATCTCATCAGGCTGCAAATGTAGGTACAATAAGGGCCCAGAGGAGGCAACGTTTCATGCTGCGTGATTTCGGAGGGCGCTTGAGGAAACGGCGCTTCACCATCGGACTCTGGTCCGGGGTGGGGATTTTATTGCTCGTCAGCCTGCAAGATCCAGGGCGACGCCAGTTTCCACCAACGTCATTGCTCGGTTACTTAAACCTTATCCTATCCCCATGGGGCTGCGACCTTCTACAATTCTACGGCGGCTCGTCTTCTTACTGGAGGACATCCGGCAACATCCGCTTTGAGCCCAACATCGGGCAGGCCGATTCCGCTTTTCGTTACGTTGCCAGCGGAGACGCACAGGCTATCTATCTTTCTCCATCCGAAGCCGTCTTCGACTTGCACGGGTCGAAACGGGCCGGCGTCGCGCCGCGGCGGGTTCGCGCGGTGCTGGAAGGAGCCGCCGCCACCGCCGAGGAGGAAGCGCAGGAGCCCAAAAGCGGGCGCGTGAATTATCTCATTGGGAATGATCCCGACAAGTGGTATACGAATATCCCGACCTTCGGGCGCGTGACGTTTCATAGCGTTTACCCCGGAATCGACTTGGCCTACCACGGCGCGGGCGGAAATCTGGAGAACGATTTCGTGGTAAAGCCGGGGGCGGATCCCTCGACGATTCGCATCCGCTTCGAGGGCGCCGATCGCGTGCGCATCGATAAGGATGGGGCGCTTGTGGTGGAAGCCGACCGGCGAGGGCTGCGCTGGGAGGCGCCCTTCGTATACCAGCGGGACGATCAGGGCCAGCTTCAAAAGATTGAAGGCCGGTTCCGTATTCCCGAGTATGGCAAGGCCGGTTTCGAGATCGGCATTTACGACCTTCACCGTCCGCTCATCATCGATCCGGTGCTGAGCTATGCGACCTATTTCGGAACGTCCAGCGCGGAGGCTGCGGTTCGAGTGGCCACCGATGCCAGCGGCAACGCATACATGATCGGCGGCACGGATAATGTGAATTTTCCGGTAAGCCCGGGCGCGTTCGCGACGTCGGCTTCCGGCGTGAACGGAAAAGTGCTGGTGGCCAAGCTCAGCGGCGACGGCAAGACGATGATTTATGAAACCCACATCGGGGGCTCCAGCGGCGATGTGGGCTTCGGAATCGCCGTCAGTTCGGCCGGAGAAGTGTATTTGACGGGCATGACCGGCAGCGCCAATTATCCGCTGGTTCCGCCATCGAATAATCTGTCCACAAAAAACATCACCGATCCGCTGAACTGCTTTGTCAGCAAGCTGAACGCTTCCGGCAGCGCGCTGGTGTATTCGACCGTGATCGGCGGCGGCCAGGCCGACGGTTGCAGCGGGATTGCCGTGGATTCATCGGGGAACGCGTACGTCTCCGGGGCCACGGGATCGAGCGATTTTCCGGTCGTCAATGCGGCGCAGCCGTCGCCGCCCGGCTCGCTGTTTGGAGCTTCGTCGGTGTCCGCGTTCGTGGCGAAACTCAATGCGGCGGGGACCGCGCTGGTCTATTCCACTTATTACGGCGGTCCAGGCGCCAATGCCGCGACCGCGATCGCGGTGGACAGTTCGGGGAACGCATACTTCACGGGATTCACAACCAGCGCATCTTTCCCGGTCACCAGCGGCGCGTATCAGACGTCGTTTGCCGGCAGCGGCGGGCAGAATTCGATGCTCGCCAACCTTTTTCCCAGCGGCAACATCTTCGGTTACACGGTGGCGCCCGTATTCGGCGATGCGTTCGTCGTAAAGCTCAACGCTTCCGGCCAGAAAGTTTATTCAACGTATCTGGGAGGCGAAAAGGACGACATTGCGTTCAGTATCGCGGTCGATTCCCGAGGCGATGCCTACGCCGGCGGCGCCACGTTATCGGCGCATTTCCCGGTGCAAAACGCCTTTCAGGCGAGCTACGGCGGCGCCGGCGGAAACACGCAGGCTTCCGGCGGCGATGGATTCATCGCCGAACTCGATCCCTCCGGCAGCAGCCTGTTATTCTCCAGCTATCTCGGCGGCTCGGCGGATGATCGGGTCTTGGGAATCGCCCTGGATTCCTCGGGCACGATTTATCTTGCCGGTCACACCTTATCGAAGGACTTCCCGACGGCTGGCCAGCAAGCGCAGCAGGGCTACGGCGGGGACAACGAAGGTTTTTTCCCGACCGGGGACGCATTTCTGGCCGAAGTCGGCTCCAATCACCAGTTGACGTTTTCAACATATTTGGGCGGGTCCTCGGGCGACTGGGCGAGCGGAGTGGCGGTGGATGGCCAAGGGGGCGTCATTGTGGCGGGCTCGACGGCCTCGGCGAATTTTCCGGTGACCTCGGGGACTTATCAAAGCGCGTACGGGGGAAGCGATTCGCAGCTTGCCGGAGTCGCAGTGGGCGATGCGTTTCTGGCGAAATTCGGCGGCAGCACGTCGGCCATTTCGCTTGCTGGAATTTCCAACGCGGCCAGCTACGCGGGCGGCGCGATCGCGCCGGGGGAAGCGGTGCTGATCGCGGGTTCCGGAATCGGTCCGGCCACGCTGCAAGGAGCGGCGCTGACGGCAAGCGGGAGCGTTGCGACGCAAGTTGCCAATACGCAGTTCACGTTCAACGGGGTGGCGGCGCCCATTGTCTATGTGAGCCAGCAGTACAGCTCGGTCATTGTGCCCTATGAGGTAGCCGGAAAGTCGAGCGTACAGGTGGTGGCGACTGTAAATGGCCAGTTTTCGCCGCCAATGACGGTGAACGTGGTGCCGGCGCTGCCTGGAATTTTTTCGGCGAACTCTTCCGGCACGGGTCAGGGCGCGATCTTGAATCAGAATCTGACGCATAACTCCGCGCAGAATCCGGCGGCCCGCGGCTCGACGGTGGTGCTGTTTCTCACCGGCGAGGGGCAGACGATTCCGCCGGGCGTCGATGGACAGGTGACCGCCTCGGCGATCGCGCCGGCTCTGGCACCGGTCACGGTGCTGTTCGGCGGCGTAGCGGCGACGAATTACGCCTTTGTAGGCGAAGCGCCCGGGGAGGTGGCGGGCTTGCTGCAAATCAATGTGAGCATTCCCCAGCTTGCGCCTTCGGGTGCGAACGTGCCGGTAACGGTGAACATTGGCGGCTACAGCACGCAGAGCGGAATCACGATAGCCATTCAGTAAGCCTCAGTTGGCCCCCGTTTTTGAGATCGTCGAATTTCTAAGATTGCGGCCGCTCTGCCCGATATCCACAGGACAGCAAGGGGCTGATTTCAGCGATCACAGCTTAAGCCAGAGCATCGGACGTTGCTGGCGGGGTTGCCCGGGTGCTT
>JAJPHS010000038.1 GCA_021325175.1 Terriglobia bacterium | reverse complement strand
ATCCGCGAGCCTTATCTTTTTTGTCTGGGTAGCGGCCTTTGGCCAGCAGTTATCGTACACCGGATCGGCGGCGTGCAAAAATTGCCATCCGGCGATCTACGAACGCTGGACCAGGACGCGAATGGCGAACGTCGTCCGCGATCCGAAAACTCACCCGGATGCGATTCTTCCCGATTTGTCGAAACCCAATCCGCTGGTGAACTTCTCCGCCAACGACATCGCGTTTGTCTACGGCAGCAAATGGAAGCAGCGCTATTTTGTGAAGCGCGACGGCGATTATTACGTGCTGGGCGCGCAGTGGGACGTGACCCACCAGATTTGGCGTCCCTATCATGCGGCGGCGGGAACCGACTGGTGGACCGCGTTTTATCCGGACGACAACATGGCGCGCCCCACCGGCCCATTGTGCGACGGCTGCCATTCGGTGAACTACGACATTCAGACAAAAACCGTGACGGAATGGAACGTGGGCTGCGAAAAATGCCACGGACCGGGAGCCGAGCACGCGCGCGCTCCCTCGCGCGCAAATATCGTGAATCCCGCGCGGCTCGATTTCGTGCGCGCCAACGATATTTGCATCCAGTGCCACTCGCAAGGGCAGCCCGTGCAAAGGCAGATCGAAGGCAAATACTACGATTGGCCGGTCGGCTATGTGGCCGGAAAAAACCTCCAGGATTTTTGGAAGCTCGAAGAGCACAAGCCGGGAGACACCACCTTCACTCATTTCGCCGAAGGGACCGCCCGCAAGAATAGGATGCAGGGCAATGATTTCGTTACCAGCCAGATGTATACGCACGGGGTGAGCTGCTTCAGTTGTCACGATGTCCACGGAACCGGCAACAACGCGGACCTGATCAAGCCGGCGAACGTGCTGTGCCTGGAGTGCCACGGTCCCAATTCGCCGAACGGCCCGCACGCGCCGACAATGGAGGCGCACACGCATCATCGCGCCGGAAGCGCGGGCGGCGAGTGCGTCGCCTGTCATATGCCGAAAATCGAGCAGACCATCGCCGACGTTTCGGTGCGCGCCCACACCTTCCGCTTCATTTCACCGGCAATGACGGATGCCGTGAAAACTCCGAACCCGTGCAATGTCTGCCACGCCGATAAAACCGCCAAGTGGGCGGCCGACACGCTGAAGACCTGGACCAACCTTTCGCCTTGGCGCGTGGCCCAATAGTCTTCACCAGATGTGGACCCGCTTATCCGGCGGCAGATAAAGTTTCTGCGACGGCTGGACCGAAAAGGCCGCATACCAGGGATCGAGATTGCGCACGGTATCGCAGCGATATTCTTCCGGCGCGTGGCCGTCGGTCGCGATCTGACGGCGCAGCGCCGCATCGCGGACTTTGTCCCGCCAGCTTTGGCCGAAGCTGATGAAGAATCGCTGATCGCCGGTGAAGCCGTCCTTCAATGCATCGGCCGCGCCGTTGAGTGAGAGGTGATAGGCGTCATAAGCCGCCAGCAGCCCGGCCACATCGGCGATATTTTCACTCAGCGTCTGCTGCCCGTTCACGGCCAGATCCGGGAAGGGATGATACGCATCGAACTGCGCCGCGAGCGCCTGTCCGGCCGCGCGGAAATGATCGAAGTCCTCCTTGGTCCACCAGTTTTTCAGGCGCCCCTCGGCATCGAACTGGCTGCCCTGATCGTCGAAGCTGTGGCTGATCTCATGGCCGATCACCGCGCCCATCGAGCCGTAATTGTGCGCCGCGTCGGCATTGGCGTCGAAGAAAGGCGGCTGCAAAATCGCCGCCGGAAAATTGAGCGCGTTCTGCAAGGGCAAATTGACGGCGTTCACGGTCTGCGGGGTCATCCACCACTCGCTGCGATCGACGGGTTGGTGCAGCTTCGCCAATTGCCAGCGGTATTCGAACAGTTCGGCGCGCTGCGCGTTGCCGAGAGCGTCTCCTTTGACGATTTCCAGCGTCGAATAGTCGCGCCACTGGTCGGGATAGCCCACGCCGACCTTGAGCGTCTGCAATTTCTCTTTTGCCTTGACCTTCGTCTCCGGCGACATCCAAGGGAGCGCGTCGATGCGCTTGGCGAACGCCTTCATCAGATCCGCGACCATCGCCTGCGCTTTGGCCCGCGTTTCGGCCGGAAAATATTTGGCGACGTACATCTTGCCGACCGCGTCTCCCAATGAGCCATTGGTCAGATCGACGGCGCGCTGCCATCGTGGACGCTGTTCCGGGATTCCGTTCAGCGCCTTGCCGAAGAAATTGAAGTGCTCCTCGACGAACGCCTTGGGCAGGAACGCCGCGGCGTCTTCGATCGAATGATAAGCGAGCCAGTCCCTCCAGGAATCGATCGGCTCCTTTGCTACCAGCGCCGATAATCCCGGGATGGCTTTCGGATGCCAGACGATGATCACCGGGGCATCGTTCAAGCCGGCGGCCTCAAACAGCGCGGCCCAGTCGAGTCCCGGCGCCTTTTTCGAAAAATCGGCGCGATTCCAGGAAACGGGCGTGCGCACATCCTCCGATTCGACCCGCGTGGCGTGGACTTTCGCCATCGCGGTTTCAAGCGCGAATACGCGCGCGGCGCGCCCATGCGGATCGCTCAAACCGGCCAGCTTCAGCATCGCTTCGACGTGGGCGAGATATTGCTTTCGAAGCTCGGCCATGTGCGGCGATTCGGAAAGGTAATAATCGCGGTCGGGCAGGCCGAGGCCGCCTTGCAGTAAATAAGGATAGGATTTCGACGGATCTTCCAGGCCCTGCGTCACCCATACGCCGAAAAGGTTGGGCGTTTCAAAATTGGTGTTGTTCAACGGATCGACGTCGGCGCGAAGCCGGCTGCCGATCACACTGGCAAGCAGGCGGCGATCCTTGATGGCGGCGATGGAGGCGAGCTGCGGCTCGATGGGCTGCAATCCTTTGGCTTCGATGCCGGATTCGTCCATGAAACTGGCATAAAAATCGCCCACTTTGCGAGCTTCGCCGCTTGCGGGCGATTTGGCTGCGTTTTCGATCAATTCTCGCGTCCGTTCGCGCGTTTTATCGAGCAAAATGGCGAAATTTCCGTAGCTCGATTTATCGGCGGGGATCGGCGTCGCCTTGATCCATCCGCCGTTGGTGTACGCATTGAAATCATCGCCGGGCGCGACGGATTTATCCATTCCGGCGATATCGATTCCTGAAGTCTGCATATTTTTTTTGGCCGCGCAGGCTGCCAATAGGATGCAGGCCAGCACGCTGATTCTCTTTCCGTGCCTCATTTCATGAGGTTAACAGGCGCCCGCGGGCGCGTGGAGTTTAACATTTCGGGCTGTAGGAGTAATCTGGATGAGGTACTTTCGATGAAAACAGCCCTTGCTTTGACGTTTTCGATTCTTTCGATGACGGTAGCCCGCGGCGCGGAGCCGCCCGCCTGGGCCTACGCGATTCCGCCCACGCCGCCGCCTCCGCCGGGCAGCGGCGCGAACACGCCCGATACCAGCCTGAAGCACATCGCCGGCACGGACCTGTCGTTCACCCGCGCGCAGATCAGCAATGCGTTTGGTCCCGCCGATTGGTTCCCGGGCGACCATCCGCCGATGCCCGATATCGTCGCGCATGGGCGCCGTCCGGAGGTTCGCGCCTGTGCTTTGTGTCATTATCCGAACGGGAAGGGCCGCTCGGAAAACGCGGGCATCGCCGATCTGCCGGTAGCGTACTTCGTCCAGCAGATGGAGGATTTCAAGAACGGGCTGCGGGCCAGCGCGGATGCGCGCAAGGCCAATACGCAGGTGATGATCGCGATCGCCAAAGCGATGACCGATACGGAGATTAAAGCGGCGGCTGAGTATTACTCGGAGATCAAATGGACGCCCTGGATCAAAGTGGTGGAAGCGAAAACCGTTCCCAAGACCCGCAATCAGGGCGGGTTGCTGCTGGCGCTGCCGGGCGATGAGAAGGAGCCGCTGGGCAATCGTATTCTCGAAACTCCGGTGGATGCGGAACAGACCGAAATTCTTCGCAATCCCCGTTCGGGGTTCATCGCCTACGTGCCTCCGGGCAGCATCAAGAAAGGCGAAGCGCTGGTCACCAAAGGAGAAGGCAAAACGGTCGCCTGCGCGACCTGCCATGGCGCGGATTTGAAGGGAATGGGGCCGGTGCCCGGAATCGCGGGCCGCTCGCCGAGCTATATGGTCCGGCAAATGTACGATATGCAGCAGGATACGCGCAAGGGCCCGTGGACCAGCCTGATGAAGCCGGTGGTCGCGAAATTATCGAACGATGACATGCTGGTAATCGCGGCGTACCTAGCTTCGCGTTAATTGCCCTTGCCAGTGGGATTCGAAAGCGGCGGATGATGTAGCCGTTTCCGTCATCGGCGGCCTCGCCGATCGGCGATTTCTGATACGTTGTAAGGCGATGACTCGCAGAACTATCCTGGGCGGCGCGGCGATGGCGGTCGCGGCGGAATGGCTCAACGCGCAGCAAGCCGAGGCGCGCGGCGAGGGGCCGAAGGTGACGCGCTACGTGTGCGAATTTGCCGCGAAGACGAAATTCGAGGATTTACCGGCGGACGTGATCGAGCTGGGGAAGAAATCGATTCTCGACGGCATCGGGCTGGCGTTTTCGGGATCGGTGGCGCGAACCGGGCCGATCAGCCGGGATTATGTGGAAGCGTTGGGCGCTGCCAGGAGGGAATCGACGGTGATCGGCACCGCGATGAAGTCGCCGGCGCGATTCGCGGCGTTTCTGAACGGCGTGGCGATGCACGCCGACGATTACGACGATACGCAGCTCGCGGTGGCGAAGAATCGCGTTTACGGATTGCTGACGCATCCGACGGTTACGGCCTGGGCGCCGGCGCTGGCGGTGGGCGAAGCGGGGGGGCGGTCCGGACGCGACGTGATGCTCGCCTATCATGTGGGCGTCGAGGTGGAATCAAAGATCGCGGAAGCGATCAACCCGCGGCATTACGTGGAGGGATTTCATTCGACGGGGACGATCGGCGTGTTCGGGTCGGCCGCGGCGGTCGCCAAGCTGCGCGGATACGACGCGGGGCAAACGGCGCGGGCCTTGGGGATCGCGGGCGCGCAATCCTCCGGGCTGCGCGAGAATTTCGGCACGATGACCAAGCCGTTTCAGGCGGGCCACGCGGCCGAAAGCGGCGTTCTCGCGGCGGATCTGGCCGAGCGCGGGTGGACGGCGGCGGAAAATATTCTGGAAGCGCCGGTCGGCTTCTTTCGCGCGGCCGGCGGCGGCTTCGACATACACGCGATTTACGAAAAACTGGGCCGGCCGTGGACGTTTCACGATCCCGGCGTGTCCATTAAACCCTATCCTTCCGGCTCGCTGACGCATCCGGGAATGACGGAGATGCTGCGGCTGATTCGCGAGCACGACATCAAGCCGGAGCAGGTGGAAAGCGTCGAGGTCGGGACCAATTCGTATATGCCGACGGCGCTGATTCATCATCATCCGCAGAACGCGCTGGAAGCGAAGTTTAGCATGGAATTTTGCATGGCCGCGCTGCTGCTTTATCGCAAGGCCGGATTGACGGTGTTCGTGGATGAAGTGGTGCGGCGCCCGGACGTGCAGGCGATGATGGGGCGGGTGAAATTCGGAGTAAACGCGGAGGCGGATGCGGCCGGATCGGACAAGATGACCACCGTGCTTACGCTTCATTTAAAAGATGGCCGCGCGATTTCCGGGCGCGCCGATTTCGGCAAGGGCTCGCCCGCCAATCCGATGAGCTACGCCGAGGTGAGCGAAAAATTCCTGGATTGCGCGGAGTTCGCCAAGTGGCCCAAGCAGAAAGCGGCGGCCGTGGTGGAGATGGTCGGAAAGCTCGAAACGCTTCCGGATATCCGGGAGTTGACGAAACTCTGCGCGGCCTGACGCTTTTCCCGTACAATCGTGGGCATGCGAATCGCATGTTTGTTGCTCGCCTTTGCGCTAGGTTGCGCGGCTGCGGATCAGGACGAAAAAGAAAACGTGATCGCGGCGGTGAATAAACTGTTCCAGGGGATGTCGGCGGGCGACGCGGGAATGATCGCCGCGTCGATGACCGACGGCGCGAAGCTGATCGCGGTGCAGGACGATAAAGTATCGACGCGCGACGGCGCCGATTTCGCGCGGCGCATCGGCTCTGCTCCCAAAGGCTCGATGCTCGAGCGGATTTGGCAACCGACGGTGCTGATCCGCGGCGGCATCGCCACGGTCTGGGCCGAATACGATTTTCATTCGAACGGAAAATTTCACCACTGCGGCATCGACGCCTTCATGCTGGTGAAGACCGGCGGAGAATGGAAGATTTCAAGCATCGAATACACCACGGAGACGCAGGGCTGCAAGCCAAGCCCGCTCGGCGCTCCGCAAAAGTGAGCGGCTGCGCGGGTGCGGCATAATAGCAACGATGCCCGATGACGCGCCGTTGAGTTTCGAAGCCGGACTCCAGCAGTTGGAAGCGATCGTGAAAGAAATGGAAAGCGGCGAACTTCCGCTGGAGCGCGCGCTGGAGCTTTTCGAGCGCGGCATGAAGCTTTCCGAGAAGTGCCGGAAACAGCTTGAGGACGCCGAAACGCGCGTGGAGATTCTGATGAAGCGCGCGGGAGAAATGCAGCCCCAGCCCCTGAAAAACGAGCCGTCCCGAAACGACAGATGACGCTTGCCGAATATATCGCGGCGCGGCAGCGGCGAGTGGATCGCGCGCTCGATTTGTGCGTGCCCGCGGAGACGGAAAATCCCTCGATTATTCACCGCGCGATGCGCTACAGCCTGTTCGCGGGCGGCAAGCGGGTGCGGCCGGTGCTGGCGATCGCGGCGGCGGACGCGGTTTGCGACCAAGCGGAGGGGGTGGAAGAAGCGGCGTGCGTGCTGGAGCTGATCCATACCTACTCGCTGATCCACGACGATCTGCCAGCGCTCGACAACGACGATCTGCGGCGGGGAAGGCCGACGTGCCATAAGGTATTCGGCGAGGCGATCGCAATCCTGGCGGGAGACGCGCTGCTGACGCGGGCTTTCGAGGTTTTATCGAAGCTCGAACGGGTGGATGCGGATCGCAGGATTCAGCTTGTGCGCGAGCTGGCGACCGCGTCTGGCACGGTGGGCGGGATGATCGGCGGCCAGGTGAACGATCTGGAAGGCGAGGGCAAGCATCCGACGGCGGAGCTGCTCGAATCGATTCATCGCGCCAAAACGGGAGCGCTGCTGCGGGCGAGCGTTCGCATCGGCGCGATCTACGCGGGCGCAAGCGACCGGCAGCTTCAGGCGCTGACGCGGTACGGCGAGCACATCGGCCTGGCGTTTCAGATCGTGGATGATGTCCTCGATGTGGAGCAGCCATCGGCGGCGCTGGGAAAAACGGCGGGCAAGGACGCGCAGCAGCACAAGATCACGTTTCCGGCGGTGTATGGAATCGAGCGCTCGCGCGAGATGGCGGAGCAGGAGCGAAGGAACGCGCACGCGGCGCTGAAGCCGTTCGGCGAGCGCGGGGAGTGGCTGCGGCAGCTCGCCGATTTTATTGTTCGACGGAGCGCATGAAGATCCGGCTCGATCAACTGTTGCTGGAGCGCGGGCTGGCGGAGTCGCGCGAAAAGGCGCGGGCGCTGATTCTGGCGGGGCAGGTTCGCGTGGAGGATCAGCGCGCGGATAAGCCGGGGCATGCGGTGCCGGACGATGCTCGAGTGGAAGTGATGGAGCGGATGCCGTATGTGAGCCGCGGCGGATACAAGCTGGCGGGCGCGCTGGATCATTTCGGGATCGACCCGGCGGGGCGCGTTTGCCTGGATGTGGGGGCGTCCACGGGCGGATTTACCGATGTGCTGTTGCAGCGTGGCGCGGCTCGCGTTTACGCGGTGGACGTGGGGCACGGGCAGCTCGAATGGAAGCTGCGGCGCGACGAACGGGTGATCGCGCGCGAGGGAGTGAACGCGCGCTATCTGCGTCCGGAGGATTTTCCGGAAAAAATAGAGCTGGCGGCGTGCGATGTGAGCTTCATTTCGGCAACGCTGATCGTTCCGGCGATTGCGCCGCTGCTGGCGCCCGACGGCGAGATGATCGTGCTGGTGAAGCCGCAGTTCGAGGCCGGGCGCGGGGAGGTGGGCAAGGGAGGGATCGTGCGCGATCCGGCGCTGCACCGGGCCGCCTGCGACCGGGTGCGCGGAGCGGTGGAGGCGGCCGGATTCGCGGCGGAGATCATCGAGAGCCCGATCTTAGGAGCCGAGGGGAACAAGGAATTTTTGCTTCATGGGCGGCGAAGATAACCGTCTTTATGTCCACCGTTAACACCGTCGCGATCATCTCCAAACCGCGCAGCGAGCACGCGACCCGGCTGGTGCCGGAGCTGATCGCCTGGCTTGAAGCGCGCGGCGTTCAGGTTCGCGTCGATGATGAAACGGCACTGTACGCCGCGCGGCCGGTCAGCGCGCCTCGCGATGAGATTGTCGAAGGAGCGCAGTTGATCATCGTGCTCGGCGGAGATGGAACGCTGCTTTCGGCGGCGCGATCGGCGCGGGCGACGGAGATCCCGATTTTCGCGGTGAACCTGGGCGGGCTGGGATTCTTGACGGCGATCAAGGTGGAAGAAGTGTATTCGCAGCTGGAGCGGGCGCTGTGCGGCGATTACGCGATCAGCCGCCGCCGCATGCTCCACTGCGAGCTGCATCGCGATGGCGAGCTGCTGGCGGCGCACGACGCGCTGAACGACATGGTGATGACCAAGTTTCAGATCGCGCGCATGATCGAGCTGGAGCTGCACGTCGACCGCCGCTTCGTTTGCGTGTACCGCGCCGACGGATTGATCGTGGCGACGCCGACCGGGTCCACGGCATATTCGCTTTCGGCCGGGGGGCCGATCGTTTTTCCGGGCGTGGGCGCGTTGAGCATCACGCCGATTTGCCCGCACACGCTGAGCAACCGGCCGGTGGTGCTGGACGAGCAGGCGGTGATCGAAGTGATCAATCGCAGCGACGACAACGCGACCTATCTGACCATCGACGGCCAGATCGGCGAGCTGCTGCGGGCCGGCGATCGCGTGACGTGCCGCCGCTCGGAGCATTGCATCAATTTGATTCGTCCGCCGGAGATGATGTTTTTTGACGTGCTGCGCGAAAAATTGAAATGGGGCGGCCGATGAAGGGGGGCATGAAGAATCCGTCTCTGACGAGCTGGATTTTCATCGGGCTGGTGGCGGGGATCGCGTTCGGCGCCTGGTTTCCGGGACCGGCGCAGGCCATGGGCGTGCTCGGATCGATTTTCCTGAGGATGATTCGCGCCATCATCGCGCCGCTGCTGTTCGGGACGCTGGTGGTCGGCATTGCGGGCACGGGCAGCCTGAAAACCATGGGCCGGATCGGCGGAAAAGCGCTGATCTATTTCGAAATCGTCACCACCATCGCGCTGTTCATCGGATTGGGCGCGGTGAATCTGGTAAAGCCCGGCGCGGGCGTGCGGATCGCGAATGCGCCGGCGGCGGGACTGGGGCAGCCCACGCAGAGTTACTCGCAAATGATCGAACACATTTTTCCGACCAGCATCATCGACGCGATGGCGCGCGGCGATGTTTTACAGATCGTCGTATTTTCGTTTCTTTTCGGCGCGGCGTGCGCGGCCATCGGAGCGAAGGCGCGGGCCATGGTCGAATTTTGCGACTCGCTTTCCGAAGTGATGTTCCGATTCACGAACTACGTCATGCTGTTCGCGCCGCTGGGAGTTTTCGGCGCGATCGCGGCGACGGTGGGGCAAAAAGGGCTGGGCGTGCTGGTCAATTTAGGCACGCTGGTGGCGACGCTTTATGTCGCGCAGGCCGTGGTCGTGGTGCTGGTGTTCGGGGCCTGCGCAATGGCCGCGCGGGTGCCCATCCGGCGCTTTATCGAGTACGCGAAAGGTCCGTTCCTGATCGCGTTTTCCACCGCGTCGAGCGAGGCGGCGCTGCCGTTGTCGCTTGAAAACATGGAAGCGTTCGGCGTGCCGAAACATATTGTCGCGTTCGTGTTGCCCACCGGATATAGCTTCAATCTGGTGGGAACGACGCTGTATCTTTCGCTGGCCTCGATCTTCATCGCGCAGGCGGCGGATATCGCCATGCCGTTTTCGACGCAGTTGGTCATGATGCTCACGCTGATGCTGACGAGCAAGGGCGTCGCCGGCGTACCGCGGGCGGCGCTGGTTATCCTGGCGGGAACCGTGGCGAGCTTCAATCTGCCGGCGGAGGGGATCGCGCTCCTGCTGGGCATCGATACGATTCTCGACATGGCGCGAACGTCGGTGAATGTGCTGGGAAATTGTCTGGCGACGGCGGTGGTCGCTCGCTGGGAGGGCGTGAAACTGGCGGCCTAAGCGCTCAGGCCACGGTGATCGCGGGATTCAGATAGACGTCCTGAATCGCGTGGAAAAGTTTTACGCCTTCGCTCATCGGACGCTGGAAGGCCTTGCGGCCGGAGATGAGACCCATGCCGCCGGCGCGCTTGTTGATCACGGCCGTGGTGACGGCTTCGGCGAAATCGTGCTGGCCGCTTGCGCCGCCGCTATTGATTAATCCCACGCGGCCCGCGTAGCAGTTGAGGACCTGATAACGGCACAGGTCGATGGGATGATCGCTCGCCAGCTCCGTATAGATTCGCTTGTCGAATTTGCCATAGGAGGAATCGCCCATGTTCAGCGCCATGTAGCCGCCATTATTTTCCGGGAGCTTTTGCTTGATGATGTCGGCTTCGATGGTCACGCCGAGATGATTCGCCTGGCCGGTGAGGTCGGCCGAGAGGTGGTAATCCTTGTCCTTCTTGAAGGCGGGATTGCGGAGATAGCACCACAGCACTGTCGCCATGCCGAGCTCGTGGGCGTGAGCGAACGCCCGGCTCACTTCGATGATCTGGCGGCTGCTTTCCTCGGAACCGAAATAGATGGTCGCGCCGATGGCGGCCGCGCCCAGCTCGTAGGCTTCCTTGACCGTTCCGAACATAATCTGATCAAAATGATTCGGATAGGTGAGCAGCTCGTTATGATTTATTTTGACCAGGAACGGAATCTTGTGCGCGTACTTGCGCGAGGCGGCGGCGAGCACGCCGAAGGTGGAAGCGACGGCGTTGCATCCGCCTTCAATCGCGAGCTTGACGATATTTTCCGGGTCGAAGTAGTCGGGATTTTTGGCGAAGCTCGCGCCGGCGGAGTGTTCGATGCCCTGATCGACGGGCAGGATGGAGAGATATCCGGTGCCCGCCAGCCGGCCGTGATTGAACATGCGCTGGAGGTTCACCAGCACGCGGTTGTTGCGATCCGACGGCGCAAAATATCGATCCACGGCGTCCGGCGAGGGAAGATGCAAACGCTCTTTGGGAATTTTCGGGTTATTGAATCCAAGCAGGTACGTGGCTTTATCGCCCAGATATTCTTCGATGCTGGTGCTCGCCGAAAGGGTCGCCATACAGGTATTTTAGCCCTTCACGCGGAGATCCGGCGGAAATAGGATTGGGCGCGGTTCACGTCGCGGAGCACCTGCGATTTCAGCGCCTCCGGGCTTTCGAACTTTTTTTCGTCGCGCACCCGATGCAGAAATTCCACGCGGATCCGGCCGGGCGGCAGACCTTCGAGCGGTTCGAGAAGAAACGTTTCGACGCTCAGCTCGGAATCGCCGCCGAAGGTCGGGCGATAACCGATATTCGTGATCGACCGCCAGGCCCGCGAACAATCCAGGTCCCGGGTGCGGGTGATGTAGACGCCGCGCTTGGGGAGCACTTCGCCGGAAACGCGAAGGTTCAGCGTGGGAACCACCTGCTTGGCTCCGATCCCATGGCCGCGAACGACCTCGCCTAAGAGCGCGTAGGGCCGCTTCAGCAGCCGGCAGGCGATGGAGACCTGGCCGGCTTCGACCAGCTTGCGAACCTCGCTTGAGGATACGACGCGGTTGCGAAGGCGCACCGCGCTGACGATGCGGGTTTCGAAGCCGTATCGCTCCCCGAGCTGCGCCAGCAGATGCGTGTCTCCGGATTGTTTGTGGCCGAAGCGAAAATTATCCCCGACCAGAACAATTTTCGTCCCCAATGTCCGGACAAGAATTTCGCGAACGAAATCATCCGGGCTCAGCCGCGCGAGAGTTTCATCGAAGGGCAGGATGAGCACCTGAGCGATGCCGTACTGGTCCATGAGGCGGCAGCGTTCCTCGATGGGCGTGAGAAGACGAGGAGCGCGATCCGGCGCGACGACGCGGGCCGGGTGCGGATCGAAGGTCAAAACAGTGGGATTTGCGCGGGCTTCGGACGCGGCGCGGACCACCTCCTCAAACAGATGCTGGTGACCCAGATGAACGCCGTCGAAATTCCCGATGGTGACAACCGAGGGCGCAAATCCGGCGGCTTCCTCGATGCGGCGCGCAATCCTCATGCTGGACTCATGAATCAACATTGATTTCTAAGCCGTCGTAAGCGAGGCGCACGTGCGGCGGGAGCGCCGCTTCCGTTGCCGCGTGCGGCAGATCGTGACAGATATGGGTAAAAAAAGCGCGGCGCGGCTTCAGCTCCGCGACCCAGGCAAGGCTCTGCTCCACCGTGGAATGCGTCGGATGCGGGCGATGGCGAAGCGCGTCCAAAAACAGCACGTCGAGCCCCTGTAATTTGGCTTTTACCGTCTCCGGGATATCGCTGTGATCGGTGAGGTAGGCGGCGGCGCCGAAGCGGAAGCCGAGGACCTGAGAAGTTTTTCCATGCGGCAGGCGTAGCGGCGTGAACTCGATTCCGAAAACATGAAAAGGTTCGCCGTTCAGCGTTTTTAGTTCGAGCCGCGGCCTGGTGGATTCGCTTGGCTCATCGGTGAAGGCGTAACGAAAAACGCGCTGGATCGCTTCGAGCGTCGCTTCGTCGCCGTAGAGCGGAATGGCCTGTTTCTGGCGATAATTGAAGGGCCTGACGTCGTCCAGGCCGAGGATGTGATCGGCGTGGGCGTGAGTGTAAATGATCGCGTCCACGCGCTCGATGCGCGCGCGAAGCGCCTGCTCGCGAAAATCGGGCGAGGTGTCGACGAGCACTGCGCGTCCGTCGTAGCGGAGAAGAATCGAGGGGCGAAGCCGCCGGTCCCGCGGATCGGCCGAGGCGCAGACCGCGCAGGAGCAGCCGATGGTGGGCACGCCGGCGCTGGTACCCGAGCCGAGCACGGTGATGGAGATCGCCGGATTCATCCCTGAGGCTATGCTCATCCGGCGTTGGTCTTTTTCAGAACTTTTTCCGTCGCCTGGACGTAGCGAAATCGCAGCTCGGTGAGAGAGTTTTCGAGGATCCGGCGCTCTTCCAGGCTCAGATTTCCGCGCGTCTTCTCTTCGAGCATGGCCAGCAGGTCAATGGCATGCCGCGCCCCGGTCAGGTCCGGCACGGGCTCGGCCGGCTGCGATTCGCCGGGTTCCGGCATATCGCCCATCAGGCGCATTTCGGCCTGCAACTTCAGGGAAAACACGAGAAATTCGAAGGTCGCCGGGGGAAGTGTGAAATCCGTCTCGGTCATCTTTTTCTCTATTATTAGTGTATGTCTTCGCCGGAGCAGGGACGGCTGGAGCATTACGGCTCCTTCGGGACCAGGCGTCCTGGTCGGTTGTGGAGGGATGGTCGTTAGCCATGCCGAAATATTTCCTGTTGGCCGACGCCGAAAGGGCTCTGCCGGAAGTCGGGCGGCTGCTGCATCAGGCCGTTTTTCACCGCGCCGAATTTCAGAAGGCCGACCAGGAGTTGAATGAATTTCAGTCGCGTATACGAATTTCGGGCGGCGCGCGGGTGGATCGGTCCGCGTATTTGTCGCTGCGGGCGCGGCGCGATACGAGCTTGGCTGCGATGAAGCAGGCGCTTGAAGAGATCGAGAGAATCGGCGCTCTGGTGAAGGATCTGGATATCGGCTTGATCGATTTTCTCTGTCTCTATGAAGGCCGCGAGGTCTGTTTGTGCTGGAAGTTAGGCGAGGATCGGATCGGCTACTGGCACGGCACTGAAGAAGGATTTCGGGGACGAAAACCGATCGATGACCGATTCCTGAAGAAACATTCGACGGAATAGTACCCGGGTGGCAGTCGTATTGCAGCGCGAAAAGCATGCGTAATCATACCGACAAACGTCACTTATGCTCGGAGTTGGTGTCGATTCTTTGCGGATGCGGGCGGCTGATCACGGGGAATCTGGAAGAGATTGGAGAGCGAAGCGCGGTGGTGCTGGTGGACAAGCCGATCCGGCGCAATTCCCAGGTGAATATTCATTGCGAGGCGTACAACTTGCGCGGCATTGTCCAATCCTGCCAGTTCGCCGAGATGCTGGGTTATCTGGTGGAAGTGACGCTGGATATCGATTCGAGCTGGTCGCCCAAATGGTTCACACCAAAGCACCTGATGTGCCTGCTCGAACGGCCCGCGGTAAGGCGTTTCGCTTAAGGGCTCTCTAAGAGTACTGAGAAAAAAGTAACGGCAAGTTTTTACCGCAGGGCAGTTTTACTTCCCTGCCTCGCGAGCTCCGCGTTTGGACTTCGCTGCGATTTGCCGGTTAGGCCATTACCTTGGAGAACGCGATCTTGAAGCGGTCCATTTCGGCCTGGGTGCCGACGGATATGCGGACCCAGGTCGGCCAGACCGGCCAGGGGCGACCGATCAGCACATTTTCCTTGGCCATGGCCTGGATCACTTCCGTGTTGGGGCGGCGCACGTCGATCATGAAGGCGTTCGATTCACTCTTGGTGAACTTATAACCCTTCTTATCCAGAAACTCGAAAACATTCGAGCGGATATCGGCGTTGATCTTGCGCCGGTTCGGAACCAGATCGGGGACCTTCAGGCTCGCCGTGGCGGCCGCGGTGCCGGTAATCGGCGTGAATCCGGGACCGTAGGGGCGCAGCTTTTCGAGCAGATCCGGGCGGCCGATCGCCAGACCGGCGCGCAATCCGGCCATGCCGTAAACCTTGGAGAAAGTTCGCAGCACGATGATGTCTTTGTCGGCCGCGACCAGATCCACGCCAGATTTGGCAAGCGTCGTGAAATGCCAGTACGCCTCGTCGAGCAGGAGAATCGAGCCCTTGGGTTTGTTGGCGATCACCCACTCGATATCGGAGCGCGAGGTGAGCGTGCCGGTGGGATTATTCGGATTGCAGATGTAGATGACGCCGGCGTTGGGATCGGCCTTGACCATGGCCTGAACGTCATGCGAATGGTCCGCGCGCAGCGGCACGTGGATGGCTTTGGCGCCGATGAATTTCGCGGTTTGCGCGCCGGATTCGTAACCGGGGTCGGCCATCACGAATCCACGGCTGGGAGAACAGAACGCGCATACGACGCGCTGGAGCGGATCGCTGGAGCCGGCATAGGCGGTGATGTATTCGGGCTTGACGCCTTCCATCGCGGCGGCGGTTTTCACCAGCTCGCCCGCCTCATTGTGCGGCGAATAACGCCCACCGAAGCGCGCAACGCGATTGATCGCCTCCAAGGCTTCCGGGCACGGCCCGAGAGGATTTTCGTTCTGATTGATGCGGACGGCGTCGTCTGAAATCTGGCCGCGAACGTAGCGCTGCGCGAAGGCCGCCTCATTGTAAAAAGGTAGAGCCGCGCCGGCGGCAAAAACGCTCGCGATTTTGCCGAGTTGCCGGCGGGAAAAGCCGCGGGAAAGAAGATCCTCTTCGGCGGCGATCAAAACAGCTTTAGGCATACGCGTAGTTCTCCTCGTGAGGGAAGTGTATCGGATGCCGCAATGCAAGTCAAAGGGGCCGCGAGCAAGACGTTTATTTGCAGTCGGCGACCGCGATGGGGAAGCTTGCCACGGTTTCCCAGGCCGACGCGCCACGGCGCTGCGCGTCGTATCTCTTTCCGTCGGCGTGCAGGCGCCAGGTCGCGTCTTTTCGCGTCTTCAGGACGATGGGTTTGGACGTGGATTCCTCTAGCTCCCAGCTTTCGCCGCCGGTGTTGGTTTGATAACGCTCATGCATGGGGCGGCCGTTCACATCGCGATCCAAAACGAGCTGGCCCGCGTCCGGCGAATCGAACCAGAACTGCGCCACCGAGGCGAACCGCGAATCCTCGAACAGCATCTTCTGCCGCCAGGTTTTTCCGCCATCGCCGGTCATCAGCAAAAAAGGATCGCGCGGCAGCGGCTCGATCGATTGGCCGCTGATCCAGCCTTTGGCGTTGTCGATGAATTGGATCTGTTCGAGAGCGGCGGCGCGGATGCGCTTGAGCGGCTCCGTCCAGCTATTTCCGCCGTCCTCGCTGACGAGCAAAACGCCGTAAAGCGTGGTCGATTCGGTGTGCAGATTGCCGGCGACGAACAATTTCGAACCGGCCGCTTCAATCGAGGACAACTCGAGAAAAACATGGCAGGGATCATCCGGCGCGCACGATAATCCGAAGGCGTCGATATCCTCGGGTGGGCAGGCGTATTCGATCTTGAACGAAGACTGCGCCAGAAGCGAAGCGCAAGCGAGCAGGGCGGCGGCGAACCTCACCAGTTCATTTTATCCGCGGAATCGGCAGAACAATTGCGCGCGCGTTTGCGTATGAGGGGACATGAAGCAATCGCTTTGTCTCATCGCGCTGGTGTTTGCCGGCGGCGCCCGCGCGCAATCTCCGGATCGCGGCTTGTTTACAGCGATTCAGTTTCTGGACGCGAAACTTTTCGCCGCGTACAACCAGTGCGATCTGCCAACGCTGGGCGCGATGGTGGCCGATGATCTGGAGTTTTATCACGACAAAACGGGTCTTGCGGTGGGCAAGCAGCCGTTCCTCGACGCGATCCGGCAAAACATCTGCGGCAAAACGCAGCGCGCGCTGGTTGCGGGATCGCTTGAAGTCTATCCGCTGAACGGATACGGCGCGGTGGAGATCGGCGTCCACCGATTTTATCCGCCAGGGCATCCCCAAGACCCCACCGGCGAGGCGAAATTCATCATCTTATGGCGGAACGAGGACGGCAAATGGATCGTGACGCGAACGATCAGCTACGATCATAAGCCTTTGAAGAAATAGCCGCACTGTTCATCCGCCGCGCCGGATTTCGCTTGAATGTTGGAGCAGTATAATGGTTTTCTCATGAAACTGCCCGTTATTTTTTGTCTGGCCGGCGGAATTCTGCTGGCGCAGGAAACGCCGACCGAACGCCAGGCCGCCCGCGATGTGTTATCGAAAATGTCCGAGCTGGAGCGCGCGCTCGACGTCCGCACCATCGTCGAACGGCTGACGGTTTCAAACGCGCAGCGCGATCAAACCGTGGCCCGGGCGAAGGAATTGATGGACAAAGAGCTGCTCGCGATGGCGGATGATATCACGCGGCATCCCGAGATCGGCTTTGAAGAAACGCGATCTGTGGGGATTCTTACCGATTATCTGAAGCAGCACGGATTCGACGTCACGATAGGCGTGGCGAATCTGAAAACGGCGTTCATCGCGCGATACAAGGGCAATAACGGGGCGCCGAATCTGGGCGTGATTCTCGAATACGACGCGCTGCGAGGAACCTCGCGGCCTTTTCACGGCGATCAGCACAGCGCGCAAGGTCCGGTGGGAATCGCGGCCGCGGTGGCGATCACCGAGCTGCTTCAGAAGACGCACATGCCAGGCAGCGTCACCGTCTTCGGCACGCCCGGCGAAGAGATGATGCCGCCGAACGCGAAGACCGATATGTTCAAGGCGGGCGTCTTCAACGGAGTCGATATTCTGGTTCGAAGTCATTCGACCAGCCAGACCACGCGTCCCGCCGCCGGATTCGGGACGTGCTGCCTGAATATCGACGGCGTGAAATATATTTTCAGCGGCGCGCCGGCGCATCAGATGACGCCATGGGCGGGGCGCAACGCGCTCGAAGCGGTGATTCAGCTGTTCAACAATATCGATGCGATGCGCTCGACGATCCGGCCCGAGGCGCGGATCCAGGGCGTGATCACCGAAGGCGGCGCGGCTCCGAACGTGGTGCCGGATCGCGCGGTCGCCGATTTTTACATCCGCTATCCGGACGAAGTTTACCTGGCGCAGGTTCGCGAGGATGTGGACAATGCCGCCAAAGCCGCCGCGCTGGCGACGGGGACCAAGGTGAAGATCGACGCCTACGGTCATGATCGCGATGGAATTTCGGTGGCGTCGCTGGATGAGTTGGCCTTCGCGTATCTGAAAAAGTACGGCGCCACGAAGGTGCAGGCCGAGCCCGGCAAACCGCAGGGCTACGAGGAGACGGGCAGCGTTTCGAGCGCGATTCCCGGGGTCGGATTCTCGGCGGCGACTTCAAACTGGGCGAATCATACCTACGAAATGGAGCAGGACGCGCTCACCGACGTGGGACATTCCGGATTTATGGCGGACGCGGAGGCGATGACGGCGCTGCTCTACGATTATTTGACGCATCCCGATTACCGGGGGCAGGTGAAACGGGAGTTTGAGGGGATCCAGAAGTTGTTCGCCGAATATAAAGCGTCGCTTGAAAAGGTTTACGCCAAACCAGCGGTTGCCGACCCGAAATAACTTTCGATAACTCAGATCAGTTTGCGCAGCTCCGATTCGAGGCGATCGAGATCGTCTGAATTATTGTAAAAATGCGGCGATACGCGCAGGAAACCGTGGCGTGCGGCGACCAGAATGCGGCGCGATTTGAGCTCGCGCGCCAGCACCGACGGATCGATGCCGGAGAATTTCGCAGCCACGATCTGCGAGCCGGTTTCACTCACTTCCGCGCCCAAATTCCGCAGCCGCGCCCGCGCCGAGCAGGCCAGTTCGAGCACGCGCTGCTCGATCTCGTCGACGCCGATTTCGAGCATCAGATCCACCGCCGCTTCCATCGCGTATAAGAGCGCGAACGGCAATCCTCCGGCTTCGTATTTTTCCGCCGCTTCGACCATCTCCGGCTGGCCGTGGTGCAGATCGTCGACCTCGCGCCAGCCACGATGACTCCGCCAACCTATCTCGGCGGGCGGAAGCTTGTCGCGGAACCGCGGCGCGATATAGAAGAACGCCGCGCCCATCGGCGCGCACATCCATTTATATCCGTGCACCGCGAGCATGTCCGGATCGATGGCGCGCACATCGAATCGCAGCGCGCCGACGCTTTGCGTCCCATCGACGAAAAAGATCACGTCGCGCTCGCGCAAAAATCGCGAAATCTCCAGCAGCGGCGGACGAAAACCGCTGGCGTAATTCACTTCGCTGATGGCGACCAGGCGCGTGCGGTGATCGATCGCATCGAACCATCGCGGCCACAGGACCTGGCGGAATTCCACGCCGCGCCGTTCGACCAGCGCGGGCAGATAGAGATAATTCGGAAATTCGTCGGCCAGCGTCACCACATTATCGCCGGCGCGCCAGCCGATCCCGTTGACGGCCAGACCGAGCGCGGCCGCCGTGTTTCGCGCGAACGCAATATCGGCTGCGCTCGCCTGAATCAGCTTCGCAATCGAGCCGCGGAGCCGGTCGGCATCGTCGAACCAATCGAGAAAATCCGAGCACGCCTGCTCATCGCGATGCGCGAAGTGTTTCGCGCAGGCTTGGACAGCGCGCCGCGGCATCTGGCCGAACGTAGCCGAGTTGAGATAAGTCCATTTCTGGAGCGCGGGAAACTCCGCGCGGATCGCGTTCCAGTCCGTCATTTCAATTTGCCTTGAAGGAACGGGACCGCTTCGGCGAGGGCGACGTCTTCCGAGGTTCGCGCGCGGCGATCGCGAATCTCGACGATGCCTTGCGCCAGCTTTTTGCCGATGGTGACGCGGTATGGAATCCCGGTCAGGTCGCCGTCCTTAAATTTGACGCCCGGCCGCTCATCGCGATCATCGAGCAGCGCGTCGAAACCCGCCGCGCAAAGCGATTCGCAAAGCGTCCGCGCCGCGTCCCGCTGCGCTTCATCGTTGGCCACGGGAGTGATCAACACGGCGAAGGGAGCGATCGATGGCGCGAAAGCCAGACCGTCGGCGTCGTGCCGCTGCTCGGCCGCGGCGTTTAAGATCTGATCCAAAAATACGCGGCCGATAAAAACGCCGGCCGGCGTTTGCGCGCCGCTCTCCCCGGCAACCAGCAACTGCTTCCGCAATGCGCGGAAGCGCGCGAGCTTGATCCCGCGGGCAAGCACGAGCGGCGTTCCGTCCAGAGCGGTTTCTCCTTCAGCGGCCATTCGCAAATCCGCAAAGGCGGGAAAAAAATCCTCGCCGGGGGTGACGTGGCGCAGATGATAGTCGTTTCGATTCGCGCCGCAGATCATGTTGCGGCGGCCGCGCAAAGCCTCGTCGGCCAGCACCGCCAGATTCGTCACGCCCACCGGACCGAGCGATCCCGCATCGGCGCCGAACCACTGGCGAATTTCCGCGGCCGAAGCAGGACGCAGCTCCGCCGCGTTCAACTCCTCGCAAAGCTTTGTTTCGCTGAGCTGATGATCGCCGCGCAGCAGGGCCAGCACGGGTTTTCCATCGGCGACCATGACGATGCTTTTCATCTGCGACGATTCCGGCAGTCCGGTGAACGCGGAGAGATCAGCGATGGTTTTTTGTCCCGGTGTGTGAAACTCCTCCGGCGCGAGATCCCCTTCCGGATCCGCAGCCGCGGGCGGGCGCGGAAGACTCACAGCGGTCTCAAGCGATGCGGCTTCCTGGCCGCCGCGCAATACCGGCTCGCCGTGTTCGGACAGGGCGATGAATTCGCTTGGACCCGCGATGAAATCGACCTGGCAGCGATTCACGGCCCGCATTACCGCGCCGCGGCAGGACGCGTCCGCGTCGCCGAAGCTCCAGCAATCGAGCGTACATCCGTCGAGGTGATACCAGATCTGGGGAAGCTGCTTGTAGCTGCGGATTTCCGCGGCGATGGCCCAGGCGCCGGCGGGCGAGGACCAAAGCATCTCCTGCGCGCCCGCGGCATCCAGTTCCTGGCCCAGGATCGCGGCGATCTTCCGCAGCGCGCGCCGCCCGAGGTACAAATAATCCTGCCGCCGCATGTAGGCGGCGCGCATCAGCAGCCGGTGCGCGGCGTTTTTGGCTTCCGCAGGATCATCGCGCAGAGTCGGAAGGAACAACCTCGACCAGCGCCCGATCATTGGAGCAACTCTAAGAATTTCTCGCGCAGCGATTCGGCCGTTTTTGCGTCGGGCGCGATGATGAGAATCGTGTCGTCTCCGGCGATGGTTCCGGTGACTTCCGGCCAGTCCGCCTGATCGAGCGCCACCGCGACGGCGTTGGCGTGTCCCGGCGGCGTGCGCAGCACCAGCAGGTTTTGCGCCGCGCGAACATCCAGCACGAATTCGCGCACCAGCGGCTCCACGTCCGGCGCCGCGGCCGATTCCGCGACGCCCTCGGCGTAGCCGTCGGCGGTTTTGATCAAGCCCAGCTCGCGAATATCGCGGGAAAGCGTCACCTGCGTGGCCGGAATCCCGATGGAGCGCAGGGCCCGCGCCAGCTCATCCTGCGTGTGCAGGCGACGCGAGCGGATCAGCTTGAGGATCTGGCCCTGGCGGTAGGTTTTGTTCATCGCATCCGTTCCAGCCGCCGTGCGGCCTCTTCAAGCGCGCCTGCCACCGCGTGAGGTCCGGTTCCGCCGGCGATTTCCCTGGCGCGAATTCCCTCTTCGGGGCGCAGATAGCGCGCCATTTCCGGCGTGAACGCGGCATCGAAACGCGCCAGCGCTTCCGCGGTCCAATCGGACGGCTTCTTCGCCTCGCGCACGCTTTCGAGCACCAGACGGCCGACGATTTTGTGCGCCTGATGGAACGGCACGCCGCTCCGCGCCAGCGCGTCGGCCAGATCCGTCGCCACGGCCCAGCTTTCTTGCACCGCGGCCAAGGGCGGCGCGGGCTTGAGCCGCGTAGTCTCCACCACCACGCGCGCCATTTGGAGCGATCCGCGAAGCTGATCCGCGGCGTCAAACAAACGCGGCTTGTCCTCCTGCATGTCGCGATTGTAAGTCATCGGCAGACCCTTCATCAGCAGGAACAGCGCCGAGTAGTCGCCGAACACCGCGCCGCATTTTCCGCGGATCAGCTCCAGCGAATCGGGGTTTTTCTTCTGCGGCATCATGCTGGATCCGCTGGTTACGCCATCGCCCAATTCGAGCCAGCCGTACTCTTCGCCCGAATAGAGAATCCAATCCTCGGCAAGGCGGCTCAAATGCAGCATCGTCATCGCGGCGCCGTGCAGAAAATCGAGCGCGAAATCGCGATCGCCGGAAACGTCCATCGAATTTTTCGTGATGCCGTCGAAGCCCAGATCCCGCGCGATCGCCTCGCGATCGAAGGGAAAGGCCGAGCCGGCCAGCGCTCCGCTGCCAATCGGCAGCACGTTGACCCGGCTCCGCGCTTCGCCCAGGCGCTCGTAATCCCGCGCGAACATCTCAAAATACGCGAGCAGATAATGAGGCCATAGCACCGGTTGGGCGCGGCGCGTGTGCGTATATCCGGGAACGATCGCCTGGCTGTCGCGTCTGGCCATTTCGAGCAGAGCCGCGAGCAGGCCGCGCAGCAAATCGCGCGCGGCGTCGATCTCCTCCCGTAGCCACAACCGGATATCGAGCGACACCTGATCGTTGCGGCTGCGCCCGGTATGAATCTTATCCGCGATGACGCCGATGCGCTCTTTCAGTTTGCGAATGATCAGGGTATGGACGTCTTCGTCTTCGGCGCCTTCAAAAAACGCGGGCCACCGGGCTTCGGCGCGCATCGCCTCGAATGCCGCGACGGCCGTCTCGCGCTCCTCCGGCGACAGAACACCGGCGCGTTCGAGCGCCCGCGCGTAGGCCTGCGAGCCGCGGATATCGGCATCGGCCAGCCGCTTGTCGAAGTGCAGCGAACCGGAAAATCGCTCAAATACTTCAGAGGGTCCAGCCTCGAACCGCCCGCCCCATAATTTCATTTTGTTCTTGCCGGAGGCCACTTCCGGAAACTTACGCCTTCGCCTTCGACGCGAGCGCGGCGCGCACCTGGATCGGCAAGCCGATTAAATTGATGAACCCGCGCGCGTCCTTCTGATCGTATTCCGCGCCCATGGTGAAGCTCGCGATATTCAAGGAATACAGCGAATAGGGCGATTTGCGGCTCACCGGCTCCAGCGTTCCTTTATACAACCGCAGCGCGACCTCGCCGGTAACCGCACGGCTCGCCTCGGCGAAGAAGGCGTCCAGCGATTCGCGCAAAGGCGTGAACCATAGGCCGTTGTAGACCATCTCGGCGTAATCGAGCGCGAGCTTTTGCTTGTAGTGGGCCATGTTGCGATCGAGCGTCAACGCCTCCAGCTCGCGATGCGCGGCCATGATGAGCGTGCCGCCGGGCGTTTCATAACAGCCGCGCGATTTCATCCCGACGAACCGGTTTTCGACCAGATCGATGCGGCCGATCCCGTGCTCGCCGCCGATCGCGTTCAGCTCTTCGAGCAGCGCCGCCGCGGAAGCGTACGGCTTGCCGTTTACCGAAACGGGGACGCCCTGCTCGAAGCCGATCGCGACGGTCGCCGGCGCATCGGGCGCGTCCTTCGCGCTTCTGGTCAGCATCCACACATCTTCGGGCGCCGCGTTGGCCGGATCTTCAAGGGCGCCGCCTTCGTGGGAAATGTGCCAGATGTTGCGATCCCGGCTGTAAATTTTGGTCGTGGTCTGCGAGATCGGCACGTTGTGCTTCGCAGCGTAATCGATCGCATCCTCGCGCGACACGATGGACCATTCGCGCCACGGCGCGATCACCGGCAGATGGGGCGCCAGCGCTTTGTAGGTCAGCTCAAAGCGAACCTGGTCATTTCCCTTCCCCGTGCAGCCGTGCGCCAGCGCGTCGCAGCCGGTCGCTAGCGCAACCTCCACCTGTTTTTTCGCCAGCAGCGGCCGCGCAATCGAGGTGCCGAGCAAGTATTTGTGCTCATACTCGCCGCCCGCGCGGACCAGCTTCCATAGATAGTCGCGCACGAACTCCTCGCGCATATCCGCGACGCGGACCTCCGATGCGCCGGTCTTTTTCGCTTTCGCTTCCAGCCCGGCCAGCTCCTCGCCGCCCTGCCCGATATCGCCGCACACCGCGACCACTTCGCATCCGTAGTTTTCCTTGAGCCACGGAATAATAATCGACGTGTCCAGCCCGCCCGAATACGCGAGCGCGACTTTCTTAGGTTTTGCCATATTCCTCAATTGTCCGACGCCGCGGGGCTTCCTGCTCCGGCGGCAGCGCGAGCCGCGCGCTATCCCAACATCGCGACCAGCAGTGCTTTCTGCGTGTGCAGCCGATTTTCCGCCTGATCGAAGACCACGGATCGCGGCGACTCCATCACGCCATCGCTCACCTCAAGGCCGCGCTTGGCCGGCAGACAGTGCATGAAGATCGCGTCCGGCCGCGCCTGGGCGAACAGATCTTCGTTGACCTGAAACGGCGCGAACACGCCAACCCGCTCCGCCGCCTCGTCCTCCTGCCCCATGCTTGCCCAGACGTCAGTGTAAACCGCGTGGGCGCCGTCCAGGGCCTCACGGGGATCATTGGTAATTGTAACCCGGCCCTCGGCCTGCGCGGCAATCGCCGCATCCGGCTCATATCCGCGCGGCGTGGCCACCGCGACGTGCACCCCCAGCCGCGACGCCGTCAGCATCAGCGAATGCGCGACGTTATTTCCATCGCCGATGAAGGCCAGCTTCAATCCGTCCAGATCGCCGAAATGCTCGCGCAGCGTCAGCACGTCGGCCAGCGCCTGGCAGGGGTGGAATTTATCGCTCAGCGCATTGATCACCGGCACGCAGCTCCAGGCCGCCAGCTCATCGATGGTCGCCTGCGAAAAAACGCGCGCGACAATTCCATTGGTCCAGCGCTCCAGATTGCGCGCGACGTCCTTGACGGGCTCCCGGCCCGCGACCGGTCCGGCGCTGGCGACGCTATCGCCGCCAAGCTGCTTGATCGCCAGCTCAAAAGTGAAGCGCGTGCGCAGCGACGGTTTTTCGAACAGCAGCGCAAGATAGCGCCCCTTCAGCCGTTCCGCGAAACGGGACGGCGCCCGTTTCATCTGCGCCGCCAGATCGAGGATGTCGATCAGCGCGTCCTTGCCGAGATCGAGATCGCTTGCCAGGCGCCGGGTTGTGATGCGAACAACACTTTGGATCGGGACCGCCACGTTTCCCTCCGCTGAATTTTTATTCAGTAATTTGAATAATAATACATCCGCGGAGTGCCGCGCAAGCCAAACACCGGCGATTTTGGCGCGATCTTAAGGATAAGCGCAATGAAGCTGGTTCTGCGCAATCCGCCCTTGTGGATTCTGCTGCCCGCGATTGCGCTCGACTTATCGATCCAGCGGTCCAGCGAACGGCGCGCGCCGCGCAAGCAGCGCTGGTTGTGGCGGCAAATCGACCGCCTGCTGGGAGCGCCCTGACGCGCTATCGGATGGTCGGCTCGCCCGCCAGGTGCAGTCCCTTGTGGATGGCGTAGAGCGCCAACTCCAGCCGGTCCGATACCCCGAGTTTGTCGAAGATGTTGTGCAGATGATTCTTCACCGTCTGCTCGCTGATGAACATCTTCTCGGCCATTTCCTTGTTCTTGTAGCCCTGCGCGACCAGCGCGACGATCTCGCGCTCGCGGGCGCTGAGCGGGCTGCGCTCGCGGCCCTTTGAAACGCCGCTCCCGCCGGCGGCATCGGCGCCGGTCTGGAACTGCCGCATCACCGCGGCCGTGGTGTGGGAATCGAGCCAAATCTCGCCGGCATGGACCTTACGAATGCTCTTAACGATCAGGTCCGGGGCGGTCTGCTTCAGAACAATCCCGCTGCATCCGAGCTTCATGGCCTGCACGAACTCATTCTTGTCCTCCGAGGCGGTCAGCACGATCACTCGCGTCCGCCTATTGCTCTGTTGCAGCGCCTGAAGCGCGGACAGCCCGTCGAGATTGGGCATGCGCAGATCGAGCAGCAGAACATCCGGATCCAGTTCCTGCACCTTGTCGAGAACCTCGCGGCCGTCGTTGGCCTCGCCGACGACTTCGAAGTCGTCTTCTAAAAGGAGCAGCTTTTTTAGCCCGTCGCGAACAATCGGATGGTCGTCGGCGATGACGATTCGCACCGTCGCCTTCTTCTTGTCCACGTTGTCGCCGGCGCCCTCCGCGCCTCCATGGGTTGGGACTGTCATAGTTGTCATACGCTCCAAATCCTTCTACTTCGTCCCGATGATAAGCGGTTCTAGTACTTTCATCAATCGAGCCGGCTCTTACGTTTACTCCGAAGACTTGTCTTAATTCGTACCTAAGGTCACCTTAGCCGGAATGTTCGAAAACCATGGAATTGAGGAAAAGAATTAGAACGCGGAATAAGCATTGAAGACGTGGCCCTACCCAAGCTTCACAGGAGAAGGCCCCTGAACCCTACCCAACCTATTCGGAAACTTCAGGATAGCACACTCATCCTGATACGATAAAACGTTGCATCCGATGACCCGCTGGGACGCCGTTATCGCCGGAGGGGGACCCGCGGGGCTTTCCGCGGCCGAACGCCTGGCCGCTCGCGGCTGCTCGGTTTTAGTACTTGAGCGGAATCACGAAATCGGTTCGCCGATCCGTACCAGCGGCGGAAGTTTCATCGACGAGCTGGACGCGCTTGGCATTCCGAGCCATCTATACCACCCGATTTCGCGCGTCGTGTTCCGGTCGCCGGGAAACGAAGCTCGATTCGAGTTCGACAAGCCCGCGCTGTGCGTGATCGACGTTCGAGGCGTTTTTCAGTTCCTCGCGGAACGAGCCATCGCCGCGGGCGCTTCGCTTCGATTATCGACGGCGGCGCAATCAGCCATCGTCGAGCAGGGCGCGGTGCGCGGGATTCGCACGCGGGATCGGGAGATTGCGGCGCGCGTGGTGATCGACGCGACGGGCTACCGGTCGGCGATCCTGAAAAGCGCCGGGCTTGCGCCGGGATTCCGCCGGTTTGGAGTCGGCGCCGAATATGATCTGTACGCGCCCTATTGCGAGCCCGATGAGGTGATCCTCGCCGTGGGCAGCGATGTCGCGCCATCCGGCTACGCCTGGGTCTTTCCCTGGGGACGGAATCGGGTGCGCGCCGGCGTTGGCATAATTCATCCCGATTCGCCGTCGAGACCTCAAGATTTTCTCGATCGATTCGCGGCCTCGATTCCGTCGCTCAGAAAAGCGCAGCCGGTGGAGCATCATACCGGATTGATTCCCGCGGAAACGTTCGCCGCGGCGTTCGCGGGCGATGGAATCCTGGGCATCGGCGATGCGGCGGGGCACGCGTCGAGCCTCCTAGGCGAAGGCATCCGCTGGGCGATTCAGGCCGGCCGGATGGCGGCGGATACGGCCGCCGATGCGCTGGAGCGCAATGATTTGTCGCGCGCTTCGCTCGCGCCATTGGAGATGGCGTGGCGAAACAAATTCGGCGCGGATCTGCATCTGGCTCATGCCATCAGCCGGCGCATCGCGCAATGGGACGATCGCAAGTGGGATCAGCGCCTGGAGCTCGTGAAGCTGCTTTCGCCCGGGCAGTTCGTTGAGGTGTTAAAAAGCAACCTGAGCGGCGGGTGGTTGTGGCGCTTCATCGCGTCGAATCCGCTGGCGGCGGCCGCGGGGGCGAGAGTTCTTCTGCGCAAATCATTTTCAATCCCCCAGTGACGGCGCCGGATAGCGCGGATGAAAATCCGCCTCCACTAGCGGCCGATAAAGGCCAGGATCATCTGACGCTCGGCTTCATCCGATCTGCTTTCGCCGGCGAAATTGAAATTCTGTCCGTCGTTCAGCCGGATATGAAAGGAGTGAAACTGGATGCGCCCGCGCTTGAAATTCAGGCTCAACTCGCGATTATTGCGCGCCTCTCGGATCTGCGCCTTGGAAGCCTGGAAGGCGTGGACCGTCTGCGGCACCGGCTGATAGCGCACAGTATTCGCCGAGATTCGCAAATAGCCCTGGCAGTGCGTCACGAAACTATCGGCGCTGTGATCGTGCATCACGTGGAAAACGGCTTCGCCTCCGCGCGCGATCGCGGCCTGATAATTCTGCATCGCCAGTCCCGGATTGTTGAAAATGTACAGGTTCAGCTCGCCTAATCCAGAATAGGCGCGCGGATTGTTGGGATCAATCTGAATGGCGCGCGTTAAAAGCTGCTGGACCATCGCGAAGTTCCGGCTGCTCCAGGCATTCTTTGCCTGCTCTAGGAGGCCATTGTAGTCGCCGCTGTTCCCGGGCCGGTTATTCGATGGGCCGGGCTGCGGATAATCCTGGAAAGGAACGGTGTTGTCGCCGTTGCCACTGGGCGGCCCGGATTCGGGACCGGCGGGATACGTTGTCGGACCCGCCGGCCCGGCAGCGGGACCTGTCGGATAACTTGTTGAACCATAAGGACTCCCTGATGCGCCGGCGGGCGCGCTCGTGGAACCGGCGGGCGCGCCGGTGGGACCAGCCGGCCTTGGTTCCTGATTTCTTGGACGGCGGCCGGTGGGATCGGGGGGCGGCGCGGTGGGGCCTGTCGGACCGGGCACGACATCGGCTGAAGTCGGCCCGGCGGGTCCGGTAGGCTGCGTTGTTGGGCCGGTTGGTGCTGGTCCGGCGCTGGGGCCGGTGGGTGCTCCGGCCGCGCCACTGGCGCCGCTGCCGACCACGTCGCTTGAAGATCCGCTCGGTCCGGTGGGAACGGGATGCGGCACGCGCAGCGACACCCAGGCGACCGCGGCGAGCGCGACGATTCCGAATGCCGCGGGCAGGATCCAGCGCGGTTTGGCGGGCGCCGGAGCAGGCGGAGGCATGGGCGGCGGCGTGTGCGCGGAAATGGGAGCGGGCGGAGGCGGCAAATCCGGCGGAGCGGCAGGATGACCGCTGATGGAATGATGGCTGATCGGCCGCGGCGCCTCCACGATGATCTGCCCTTCGAGTGCGCTCTTAAAATCCTCGGCCGATTGGAAACGATCCTGCGCCTTGATCGCCAGGGCCTTCATGATCGCCGCTTCGATATTTGGCGCGATTTCAGCGCCGAGCCGCGTGGGCGGCAGGACGCGATCCTCGGCCATGCGATCGAGCGAGGGCTGCGGCGCCTGTCCGGTGATGGCGTGATAGAGCGTTGCGGCGACGGCGTAAACGTCGGTCCAGGGGCCCTGAATGCCGCTGGCCCGATATTGCTCCTCCGGCGCGTAGCCTTCCTTTAGGATGATCGAGAGATTGCGGCTCTTCTGGCTGAGCGCGTTGCGCGCGGCGCCGAAATCGATCAGCTTCACTTTGCCGGTGCGGGTGAGATAAATATTATCCGGGCTGATATCACGATGCAGGATGCCTTCGGCGTGAACGGCGGTGAGCGCGTCGAGCACCGGCGTCAGGATTCGCAGCGCCGTTTCAAATCCGATCTTTCCGTCGCGCTTGCGCAGAAATTCCTCGAGCGTCCAGCCGTCGAGGTACTCCATGACCAGATAGGCGGTGCCATTCTCGCGGAAAATCGTATCGACCGAAACGATGCCCGGATGATTGCTGAACTTTTTGAGCGTGCGCGCTTCATCGAGAAAGCGGTCTAGCCCCCATTCGAACTCCTGCCGGGTCTGATCGGAGTAGGCGGAGACTTTGGTTTCGCCCGAGGCGCGGCCGGCCACGCCGTTGGGCATGTATTCCTTAATCGCCAGCCTTGCTTCGAGGCCGAGGTCCCAGGCAAGATACGTGATTCCGAATCCGCCGTGGCCCAGCGCGCGGCCGATCAGGTACTGATCGCGCAGCATGCTCCGCGGCTTGAGTTGCAGCGTGTTTTTGGGAGGAAGATCGAAAGGACTGCCGCATTTGGGGCAGATGGCGTCGCCGGTATCGTTGGCCATGCAGCCGACGCAGATCGTGGCGAGGTTCATAGCATTACACCGGAAGCGCGGAGCGGAAAGATAAAAGCGGGCCCATTACGATGTCCCGCGATTTCTTTATTGCACCGCATTTCCGGTTGAGTTGCAATTGCGCGCGCTTTACGAGGTTGGGCCTGTTGAGCCGCGGCGGGCCGCGGGCCGTTCGGCGCCATTGCCGCCGCGCGGCTGAGCGCCGCCAGCAACCCGAGCAGCGCGAGCAATCCGAGGATCGCCGGGATCAGCCAGCGCCGGTTGGCGCGCCGGGCGCGAGCCTGCGCCGCCACGGGCGCCGGAACATAGACTCTCCGGGCGGCCGTTGGCGCGGGCGGGCGCGACGGCTTCGGCGGCGTCACCAGGTCCGATTCTCCGGTGAGCACGGATCTGAAATCCTGCATCGACTGGAAGCGATCCGCCGCGCGCACCGAAAGAGCTTTCATCAGCGCCGCCTCCATCGGGCGGGGCAAGCGAATGCCGAGCGCGCCGGGCGGCTCGAGCTTGTCTTTCACAAGGCGATCGAGCGCGGGTTGCGGAATTTTGCCGGTAATGGCGTGATAAAACGTCGCCGCGGTGGCGTAGACATCGGTCCAGGGCCCTTGAATGCCGCTGGCGCGATACTGTTCTTCGGGCGCGTAGCCTTCTTTTAAAACAATTGAGAGTCGCCGGCTCTTCTGGATCAGCGCGTTGCGCGCCGCGCCGAAATCGATCAGCTTCACTTGAGCCGTGCGCGTCAGATAGATGTTATCCGGGCTGATGTCGCGATGCAGAATGCCTTCGGCGTGAATCGCACCGAGCGCATCCATGACGGGCAGCATCACGCGGATGGCGGTTTTCATCGGAACGAAGCCGCCGCGGCTGGTCAGAAACTCCTCGAACGTCCAGCCGTCAAGGTGCTCCATAACGAGATACGCCGTGCCGTTTTCGCTGAACAGCGTTTCCACCGAGACGATCCCGGCAAGTGAGCTGAAGCGCTGTAGCGTTCGCGCTTCGTCGAGAAAACGATCGAGCCCCCACTGAAATTCGCGGCGCGTCTGTTCGTGGGGAACGACCATCGTGCCGCCAGCGGCGCGTCCGGCGAATCCTTTCGGAAAATACTCCTTTATCGCCACGCGAGTCTGCGAGGCGGTGTCCCAGGCCAGATAAGTGATGCCGAATCCGCCGTGGCCGATCGCCTTGCCGACAATATACAGGTTGTGCAGGACGGCGCGGGGCGGGAGCTGTATGGCGTTGCGCGGGCCGAGATCGGCCGGCGAGCCGCAGCGCGGGCAAACGGCGGCGCCTGAATCGTCCTCCATGCAGCCGAGGCAGAGCGTTTCGGCGTTCATCCCTCGTTCTCAGGCGTCATTCTAAGGTACTCCTTAGTGAATAGCGCAAAAAAGGCGCGGCCGCCGGTTTACGCCGCCGATTCCGGCTATTCTAGGAATTTGTGTCCGAACTTACTTTGCTTGTGGTGGCCGATCCGGCAGCGCCTTATCTGACGCCCCTGGCGCAGATCAATCAAAAGGCGCGAATGATCGTAACTAATGATCGAAGCGAGGTGCTGCGAGTGGCGCCGGAAGCCGACGTTCTGCTCAACGGCGATTTTCGCAACGGCGAACTGTTTCAGGAGGCATTTCGTCAGGGAAAGCGCCTGCGCTGGGTGCATTCGCCGGCGGCGGGAGTCGAGAAGGTCTTATCGCCGGAGATCGCCGCCAGCAAGGTGCCGCTGACCAACGGGCGGGGCGTGTTCGCGCGGCCGCTAGGCGAATGGATCGTCGGCGCGATGCTTTTTTTCACCTACGATATGCGCAAGAATCTGGATGATCAGCGCGCGCATGCGTGGAAGCCGGCCGAGCACGGAGAATTGTACGGGCAGACGCTGGCGATTATCGGCTACGGCTCGATTGGGCATGCGGCGGAGGAACGGGCGCGGGCGTTCGGGATGAAAATTTTGACCATCCGGCGCGGCGAGAACGCCAAGCTGCGCGAGGTCTTATCGCAGTGCGATTTCGCGGCCGTTTGCGCGCCGTTAACGCGCGAGACGCGCGGCATGATCGGCGCGGCCGAAATCGCGGCGATGAAAAAGACGGCAGTGATCATCAACGTCGGCCGCGGACCGGTGATCGACGAAAAATCGCTGATCGCCGCGTTGAAGGAAAAGAAGATTCGCGGCGCGGCCCTGGACGTCTTCGAAACCGAGCCGCTCCCCGCCAATTCGCCGTTTTTCGAGCTGGAAAACGTGCTGATTTCGCCGCATAGCGCCGATTTTCTGCCCGATCTGCGGGAGCGCGCGCTGCAATTTTTTGTGGAAAATTTCGATCGTTTCGTGAAAGGCGAACCGCTTCAAAATGTCGTCGACAAGCACGCCGGTTACTGAAGTCACCTTCGAGGATATTCGCCGGGCGGCCGAGCGCATCCGGCCGATCGCCAAGCGCACTCCCGTGCTGACCTCGCGTTCGATCGATGCGCGCGCCGGCGCTTCCGTATTTTTTAAGTGCGAAAATTTTCAAACGGGCGGCGCGTTCAAGATTCGCGGCGCCTCGAATTTCATCCTGTCGATTCCCAAGGAACAGCTTGCGAAGGGCGTCGTTTCGCATTCCTCCGGAAATCACGCGCAGGCGGTGGCGATCGCGGCGGAGGTTGTGGGCGTTCCGGCGACGCTGGTGATGCCGGAGGATGCGCCCAAGGCGAAGATCGAAGGCACGCGGGCGCGCGGAGCGAAGATCGTTTCCTACGACCGGTTCGGCGGCGAAACGCGCGAGCAAATCAGCGAGAGGATCGCGCGCGAGACCGGCGCAACCATCGTGCCGCCGTATGATCATCCATGGACGATCGCGGGACAAGGCACGGCGGCGCGGGAACTGCTCGAAGAGGTTCCCGATCTGGACGCGCTGGTGGTCTGCGTCGGCGGCGGCGGATTATGCGCCGGATCCTCCATCGCGGCGCGGCATCTGCGGCCGGCGATTCGCGTCTTCGGAATTGAACCGGAGCTGGCCAACGATACCTATCTGTCGTTTGCCGCGGGCGAACGGGTGAAGATCGAAACGCCATCCACCATTGCCGACGGGCTGCGAACCACAAGCCCCGGTGCGCTGACGTTTCCGATTCTGCGGCGCAATGTGGAAGCGATGCTGCTGGTGAGCGAAGACGAGATCCGTGAAACGGTTAAGTTTTTGATGATGCGGATGAAGATCGTGGTCGAGCCGAGCGGGGCGGTGGGCGCGGCGGCGGTGCTGTTCAAGAAATTGCCCGCCGGAATTGAACGCATCGGCGTGATTATTTCGGGCGGCAACGTCGATTACCAAGCACTGGCCGCGCTGTAACTCTATGCTTCGACCAGGCGCTTGCGGATCGCATAGCGGATTAATTCGCTGCGATCGTGCAGATTCAATTTGCGCATCAGATTGTATTTGTGGGCGTCGATGGTTTTGACGCTCAGATTTAATTTGCGCGCGATGTCCTTGAGCGAGCTCCCTTCGGCGAGCAGAACCAGAACTTCCCGCTCGCGATCGCTCAAAAGATCGTAGCCGGTTTTCGGCTCGGCCGGATGCGCCATAAATTGGCGAACCACGCCGGTGAGCACGCGCGGGCTCATGTACTGCTGGCCGCGGCTGACGGCTTCGATGGCGTAGGTTAACTGCGCCGGCGGGGAATCCTTCAAAACGTAGCCGGACGCGCCGGCGTCCAGGCATCGCGCGACCAGATCTTCGTCGTCGTAAACGGTGAGGATCAGGACCTTGACGTCGGGACGTTCTTTCTTGATGCGCCGCGCGGCGTCGAATCCCTTCAAAACCGGCATGGAGATGTCCATCAGCACAACATCGGGGTGAAGACGCACGGCAAGTTCAACGCCCTGGCGGCCGTCGTCGGCTTCGCCGATCACTTCGAAATCGGACTGGGAACTGAGAATGGTCTTCACGCCTTCGCGAAAGAGCGCGTGATCATCGCAAATCAAAACCCGAACCTTTTTGGCCATACGCGCTCACCTCGACTTCATGCCTGACGGCGGACTTTCAAATCCTCCACACGGGTGCCGCGCAGAGGCAGTTCGACTTCGATTCTGGTTCCGTGCTTTTTGCTCGCAGCCGTCCGACGCCGTGAATGGACGTGGATCCGGCCTCCCAGAACTTCGACTCGCTCCCGCATTGCGGTCAGCCCGAAGGAGCGGCGACGCGGCCTCGCCCCCGGATCAAAACCGACGCCGTCGTCTTCTATCACCATAATAAGCACAGAGTCATTCCGGCTTCCAATCGAAATTTTCACGTTGCGCGCGTGGGAGTGCTTGAGCACGTTCGATAAGGCGCCCTGCATCAACCGGTAGAGCGCGATCTGATGGCTCATCGGCACATTTTCGGGCAAATAGCCTTCCTGAACAGTAACGCTAATTTTGGTGCGCGAAGAAAACTGATCGGCGTAGGATTTGATCGCTGGTAAAAATCCCAGCTCCTCGAACACGGCAGGACCCAGGTCGAGGACCAGGCGGCGCACGGAATCGATGGCGTGGGAGACGATCGAAATGGCGTCGTTCAGGCGCGGCTCGATAGCGGGGGCTCCTTCTTTCTTTAACGACAGACTGATCATTTCCAGATACAGCTTGAGGAGGATAAGATCGTGGCCGATCTCGTCGTGCAGATCGTGCGAGAGGCGGCGGCGCTCGCGCTCATAGACGCGTGTAACGTAGGCGGAGGCGCCGTGGGAGCGCTGCTCGGCTTCGGTAACGCTCGCCTCGACCAGCGTTTCCTTGCGGCTCATCGGCGTGCCGGTGTAGCCGGCCACAAGCGTCAAAAGCAGCGAGGCGTGAAGCCGGGTCAGCGCGAGAATTCGCGTGGCCCGATTGGGCGCGGCGCGGATCAGGTAGGACAGGCAGATCTCCAGAAGCCGGTCGAGGGCCGCGATCACCGACTCCAGGCGCGCGCCACGCTCGGCCAGCAGGCATCCGCGCTTATGCGCCGCCGCGCGAAACGACGCAAACGTGCTCTTTCGAAGCCGGGCGGCGGCGGCGGCGAAGTTCAGATGAGCGGGATCGGCGAAATCGGAAGCGCTTAGTCCCAGGCCGCGCAGGGCGTGGTTCCAACGTGTAACAAGCTCGCGCGAATAGGGAGCGAGGGCGTCCAAAGCGTCGGCGGCGGGGTCTTTTATCGTCGTGTGAAACCTTTTTTGCGAGTTCTCCGGCATGGAGCACGGCCGCAGATTAGCTGCAACAGCATTACCATAGCGCTGGACGAGCGAAGCGCAAAATGTACTCTCGATTGGAGGAACGGCTCTACCACTACTGAGTCGCAAGTTACCACCAGTAGTCTGGAGACGCAGCCGTAAATCTTCGATTCGATAAGCCCGGCGCAGCGTCCGCTAATTGGCAGGGGTCTTGCAACCTTGCGTTACCGGGTTCGTAGTCTCGCCGCGCGCGGGATAGCGGATTTGTTTGATGACCGAACCGGCGCAGCAAGTGGATACCCCGAACGCCGATCGCGGAAGCGCCAGAAAACACCAGAAAGCTTCCAGGGTTGCACTGGAATCAGCGGACCGCGGGCCAGAGGAAGTGGGAGGAGGAAAATGAAGGTCGCTATCGGAATTCTCGCCGCGGCAGTCGCGCTGGGACAGGCGACGACAACGCCGGCGCCGCACGAATACGTGCTGGGACCGGACGATCAATTGAAGATCTGGGCGCTGGGCGTCGACGAAATCACGGACAAGCCTTTTCGAGTGGATCCGGCGGGGTATCTGGATCTGCCCGAGATCGGCAAAGTGAAAGCGGCCGGATTGACGCTGGACGGGCTGCGCTCGGAGATCACCGAGCGATTGAAAAAACTGGTGCTGCACCCGCAGGTGTCGATCGATATCGTCGATTACGGCAGCCAGCCGGTGACGGTGATGGGCGCGGTGAACCAGGCGGGCGTGCGGCAACTGCAAGGCAACAAGACGCTGATGGAAGTGATCGCGCTCGCGGGCGGATTGCGGCCGGACGCGGGCACGACAATTAAGATCGCCCGGGAAGTGGACCGCGGGCCGATCCCGCTGCTCAATGTCACGCGCGATGCGACGGGGAAATACAACGTCGCGCAGGTGAGTATTCCCGATATTCTCGCGGCGAGAAATCCCGCGGAAAATATTTTAATCCAGCCGCACGACGTGATCACGGTGCCTCCGGCCGACCACGTTTCCGTGATCGGCGACGTGAAGAAGCCGGGACCGATCCTGCTGACGAATCGCCAGAACATCTCCGCGCTGGAGGCGCTGGCCATGGCCGAAGGGCTCGGACCGCAGCCGAAACCGCAGGACGCCAAGATCCTGAGGCTGGTGCCGGGATCGACGGAGCGGAAAGAAATCGCGGTGAACCTCAGAAAAATTCAGGAAGGCAAAGCGGAAGATATCACGCTGCGGGCCGATGACATCTTGTTCGTGCCGGACAGCACGCCCAAGAAGGCGGGCGCGAAGATCGCCGAGGCGGCGCTGTCGGCGGCGGTTGGCGTGGCCGTGTGGCGCACCTTCTAGATTTCGGAGGAATTTTTTTGAAAATGCGAAACATAAACGGATATACGCCGGAAGCAAAGCCGAAGGCCCTGCCGGGCAAAACGGGACGATGGCCGGTCCCCTACGTGATCACGCCCAACGAACCGCTGGAAGAGGCGGAGATTACGCCGGTAGATTATCTGCACACTTTATGGCGCCGCAAATGGACGGTGGGAGCGTTCCTGGCGGCCGGCGTCCTGGCCGGCGGAATCCTCGCCTATCTTTCCCCGCGCGTTTATCAGGGGCAAACCTCAATCGAGGTTCAGGACGTCAATGAAAACTTTCTGAACCTGAAGGATATCGATCCGACGGCGACATCTTCCAATTTCGGCAATGACGCCTACGTTCAAACGCAGGCGCAAATTCTTGAGCAGGACGCGTTGATCGAGCAGGTGGTGAAGAAGCTCAACCTGGATCAGCGCCCGGATTTTCTGCCGCATTCGGGGCTGACGGATCGGGTGCGCAAGCTTCTGGCGCTGCCGCCGGTGCCTCCGCAGGCGCCGCTGACGGCCGCGGTGCAGCAGGCCAAGCAGAACCTGAAGATCATTCCGCCGCGGCAGGGCCGCATTATCGAGATCGTTTTTGATTCCACCGATCCGCAACTCGCCGCCGATTTTCCGAACGCGCTGGTGGAGGTTTTCCAGGCGCAGAACGTGGAGTCGCGCTGGCACGCGGCCGAGCAGGTGAAGCAGTGGCTCGATCCGCAGTTGAACGACGTGAAGGCGCAGCTGGACCGCGATCAGGCCGCGCTGACCAATTATCAGCGTCAGGCGGGACTGTTGATCACCGACGGACAGGAAAATATCGCGGCGCAAAAGCTGCGGCTGCTGCAAACCTCGCTCGCCCAGGCGCAAGCCGACCGCATCGCGAAAGAGCCGCTCTATCAGCTCTCCAGCAGCGGGGACAGCGACGGAGTGGCCGAAAATCCGGCGACGGCGCAGTACGAAATGAAGCTGAGCGATCTGCGGCAGAAGCTGGCGGAACTGAAGACCATCTACACTCCGGAAAATCCGAAGATCGTACAGCTTCAGGCGCAGATCACCGACATGGAGAATCTGCTGAAGCGGCAGACCGCGACCACGCACCGCCGGATGCAGAACGATTATGCGGCGGCGAAGGAGCGCGAGGATCTGCTGACCAAGGCGTACAGCGCGCAGGCGGCGGTGGTGGCGGAATTGGGAGTAAAGCTTGATCACTACAACGCGCTGAAGCATCAGTTGGACACCACGCGCCAGGTTTACGACTCGATGGTGCAGAAGGTGAGCGAGGCGCGCGTGGCGTCAGCGATCCGCCCCACGAACGTGCGGGTGGTGGGGAAAGCGGAGCCGCCGGCGGCGCCCTATAAGCCGAATCCGCCGCTGAATATCGCGATCGGCTTGTTTGCCGGAATGATCTGCGGCATCGGATGCGCGATGCTGCTCGAACAGAGTAACCGCAGCATTCGCTCGCCGGGCGAGATGGTCACGATCAGCCCGCTGCTGACGGAGCTGGGGACGATTCCGCAGGCGCCGCGGCTGGGCGCCGTGAGCGCGCGATTGCTTCGCGCCGCGGGCAAGGACGCGCGCGTGGAGCGCATCGCCTGGGAACAGAAAGATTCCGAATTCTCGGAATCGTTCCGCGCCGTGCTGGCCTCGATTCTGCTGCCGTCGCGCAACGGCGAGAGCCCGCGCGTGTTTGTGGTGACCAGCCCGCGGCCGGGAGAAGGAAAAACCACGGTTTCGAGCAATCTGGCGATCGCCCTTGCCGAAATCAAGCACCGCGTTGTGCTGATCGACGGGGATTTGCGGCGGCCGCGGCTGCACGACATCTTCGACGTGGTGAATTCTTCCGGGTTCAGCGATCTGCTATGCGAGAAGGAATCGGTGCTCGATCTTCCGATGGAGCAACTGGTGCAGCGGACCTCGATCCCGAACCTGTTTCTGATGCCAAGCGGTCCGTGCCCGGACGGCATTTTCAATTATCTTTATTCCCCGCGCGTGGTGCGGCTGCTCGATCGGCTGCGCGAGGATTTCGATCACGTGATCATCGATGCGCCGCCGACACTGGAGTTCGCCGATGCGCGGGTGATGGCGCGCAGCGCCGACGGCGTCATTCTGGTGTTCCGCGCAAATCACACCGATCGCCGCACGGCGCTTGCGGTGGTGGATCAGCTGGTGCGCGATCGCATTCCCATTCTGGGGACGATCCTGAACGACTGGAATCCGAAATCGCCGGGCGGCTACGGCGATTACGCCTATCGCGGCCGGTACGGCTACGCGACGGATGAAACGCGCGTGGTGCTGGCTCACGGAGTATCGCAAAACCAATGACGGCTTCGGTCGGAACTCCGCTGACGGCGAGCGCGGGGTTGTCCCTCCGGCGGAACTTCATGTGGACGCTGGTGGGAAACATATTCTACGCGCTTTGTCAGTGGGCGATCATCATCGTGCTGGCGAAGCTGACCACCCCGCTGATGGTGGGGCAATTTTCCCTCGGTCTGGCGATTTCGACTCCGGTGATCATGCTGGCGAACCTGCAACTGAAGGTGGTGCAGGCGACCGACGTGCATCGCGCCTATCGTTTTTCCGAATATCTGGGGCTGCGAACGGTTACGACGACGCTGGCGTTTTTCGTCATTGTCGCCATCGCCGGCGTCATCTCGCATGAGCCCAAGACGATGCTGGTGGTGATCGCGGTGGCGGTGGCCAAGTCCATCGAATCGATGAGCGACGTATTCTACGGCCTGTTCCAGTTGCACGATCACCTGGATCAGACCGGCACGTCGATGATGATTCGCGGCGCGCTAAGCGTGACCGCCATGAGCACCGCGCTCTACTTCACGCGCGACGTTTTGTGGGGCGTGAGCGCGATGGCGCTGGCCTGGTTCACGTCGCTGCTGTTGTTCGACGCGCGGCGCGGGCAGCGTTTTCTGGCAACCGAGGCCCAGACGCCGGGCTGGATCGAACGCTGGAAGCTGCTGAAGCCGCGCTACACGTTTTCGCGGCAATGGACGCTGACGCGGATCGCGTTTCCGCTGGGAATCGTGATGACGCTCGCATCGCTGAACATGAACGTGCCGCGCTACTTCGTGCAATCGGCGATGGGCGAGACCGACCTCGGCGTGTTTTCGATCATGGCGTACACAATGACCGCGATCAGCACCGTGGTCGACGCGATGCGCGCCGCGGCGGTGCCGAAGCTGGCGCGCTATTACGTCAACGGCAAAATGGACTCGTTTCGATCGCTGCTGGCCAAGATGGGCGGCATGGCCGCCGCCCTGGGAGTGCTGGCGACGCTCGGAATCCTATGGCTCGGCTCGCAGGTGCTGCTGGTACTTTATGGACCTGACTACGCCTCGTACGCGGGAGTGCTGGTGTGGCTGACGGCGGCGAGCGGATGCAGCGCGGTGGCCTCGCTGCTGATGGGAGGCCTCGACAGCTCGAAGAGATTTCGCGTTCAGGTGCCGATGTTCGTCGCAGTGGTGGCAACCAACGCCATCGGTTGCGCGATTCTGGTTCCGCGCTTTGGGCTGACCGGCGCGGCGATCGCGTCTCTGATCGCCTCAGCGGTGCATATGGCGATCGCGTTCGTGCTGGTGAGCCGCGTGTGCCTGACCCCCGGTGGAAGGGAAACGATGCTGCCGGCGCTATCGGATTCCTGGGGGTCCGGACTATGACCGTCATGAATCCGCCGATGCATTTCACGCCGGCGCACGCGGTGGAGAGAAAACCGCGCGTGACGTGGATGACCGGGTTGCTGATGGCTTGGGCCGCGCTTTTGCCCTATCAGTATCAGGGCGCGGCGGAGATGATCTCCTATTCGGCCTCGGACATTATTCTCGTGCTGATCGCGGTGCTGGAATTTCCGAACCTGCGCTACCGCCGCGAATTGTGGTCACCGTGGCAGTACGCGCTGCTGGCGCTTTTTGCGGTGAGCACGCTGACGGTGGCGATCCGCGAGGGCAGCCTCCAGCGCTACGTTTACCTCAATAAAGACATCGGACTGCTGATTCTTTTTCTTGCCTACGCGTTTCTGACGTCGGCGGCGAAGAACTGGCACACCATCCGGATGGTGATGCGCGCGTTCGTCGTGAGCGTGGTCGCGCAGAACATCGTGGGGGTGCTTGCCTGGGTGGCGTCTACGCGTTTGGGCATCGGCTCCCCGTTCGTGGCCGACAACGGCCTGCGTCTGGCTGGACTGATGGGCGACGCCAACGCGTATGGCGGCCTGGTAGCCACCACGCTGGTGATTTGCCAAGGAGCCTGCTCATCGGGCGAGCCGCTGTTCCGGAAAAAGTTCCTGATTTTCGCGCGCCTCACGTTGGCGGCCGGGCTTTTGGTGTCCTTTTCCCGGACCTCATGGATCAGCCTGGCAATTGTGTTTCTGTTTCTGCTCTTCACTCGATTCGCGACGGCGATCCGGGCGCTGTTCCTGCTGCTGTGCGGCTTCGCCGTAACGATGGTCGTCATGGGACGGCAGTTTCTGTCGCTTTTTGAACACCTGGCGTTCCGGCCCGAGGTGGACACCGGAGCGGGGAGAACGCGCTTCGACCTGGTGTCCTCCGGCCTGGCGGATTTCGTGCATCACCCGTTTTTTGGAATCGGCGTGGGCTCGTTCTATGAGCAGCAGCAGACCATCATTCACAACTCCCCGATCTGGTTTTTGACCGAATTCGGCGTAATCGGGTTCACGATTTTCGCGGGATTCTTGCTGTCGTTCGCGCTGCGCGCCCGCGCCGCTTATCGCCTGGCGCCGCGCAGCGAGAAGCCCGTCGTTTTCGGATTGATTCTGGGCATGATCCTCATGACCAGCATGTCGCTGGGCATCGAAGCGTTTTATCAACGGCACTGGTGGCTGACGTTCGCCTTAATCGCCTCCAGTTATTCCGTCGCTCGCCGCGAGCGCCGGCCCCGCCTGGTTTTTCCGGCACGTTTTGCATCGTCATTCAGGAGCGCCATACATGGGTAATCAAGCTTCGGCTGATCAATCTTTCATTGCCTTTCATCGGCCGTCGATCGGAGAGGAAGAAATTCGAGAAGTGGAGGCAACGCTTCGCTCGGGCTGGCTGACCACGGGACCGCGCACGGCGCAATTTGAAGAGGATTTCGCCAAGTACGTGAACGCGCGCTGCGCGATTGCGGTCAATTCAGCCACCGCGGGATTGCATGTCGCGCTGGCAGCGCTCGGCATCGGCGAAGGCGACGAGGTGATCACGACGCCGCTGACGTTTTGCTCGACGGTGCACACGATTCTGCATGTCGGGGCCAAGCCGATTCTCGCCGACATCGGACCGGACGGAAATATCGATCCGGAGGAGGTCGCCAAGGCCATCACGCCGCGGACGCGCGCCATCATTCCCGTGCACCTGGCCGGCCTGCCTTGCGAAATGCGGCCGATTTGGGACCTGGCGCGCAAGCATGGATTATTCGTCATCGAGGACGCGGCGCACGCGGCAGGCGCCGATTACGAAGGCGTTCCGATCGGCGCTTCTCCGCGCAAGGAGAACGAGCCGGCGAGCGACGCGGTGGTGTTCAGCTTCTACGCAACGAAGAATCTGACTACCGGAGAAGGCGGCATGATCACCACCGGCAGCCAACAGCTTGCCCACACGATGCGGATGCTGACGCTGCACGGAATGAGCCGCGACGCCTGGAATCGCTACACCGAGCGCGGAAGCTGGTACTACGAAGTGGTCGCGCGAGGCTTCAAATACAACCTGTCGGATCTGCAATCGGCGATCGGCATTCATCAACTGCGAAAACTGGAATCGTTCATCGCGACGCGGCAGCGCTACGTTGAAATCTACAATCGCGTGCTGGGCGAGGTCGCCGAGGTCGAGATCCCGCGGGATCGCCCGGGCTCGCGCCACGCCTGGCATCTTTACATGCTTCGGCTGAATCTGGACCGGCTGCGAATCGACCGCTACGAGTTCATCGAGGATCTGCGGCGGCTCGGCATTGGAGCGAGCGTCCACTTCATCCCGATTCCGCGGCATCCCTATTTCGGAAAAATGTCGCTTGGCGAGCAGCCATGCCGCCGCGCGCTGGAGCTTTATCCGCGCCTGGTATCGCTGCCTCTTTATCCGGCGATGACGGAGGAACAGGTTCTATACGTCGCCAACGCGGTGAAGGACCTTGCGTGCTCCTCGCGGGCGCCGGCGCGCACTCTTCAATCCATGGCGGTTTAAGAAGGATCGTTACCAACCAACGTCATGAGTACTCATCGGATCTCTAAATTCGGAGCGCGAATCGGCTATCTGGCGGCGATCCTGTTCTCCTGCCTGGCAGCTTTCGAACTGCGCTTTGATTTTGCCATCCCACAGCGGGCTTTCGTCATCCTGACGATGATGCTCGTCGCCGCGGCGGCGGCAAAAGCACCGATTTTTTATCTCGCCGGATTGCATCGCAGCTTATGGATGTTCGCCGAACTGGGCGATCTCCGGCGGCTCCTGATGATCAATGTGCTGGCTTCGGCGGTGTTCACCGCAATTGTAGCCCTGCTCACGAGCTTGTACTTTCAAGGCGGTTTTTCCCGATCGATCTGCGTGATCGATTTCCTGGTCTGCTGTCTCTCCACGCTGGTGCTGCGCTACGCCGGGCGTTTTTACCTGGATTCGGCGGGACGGCCCGCGCCCGGGCAGAAGCGGAAGAACATTCTGATTTACGGCGCGGGCGCCGCGGGCGCGACACTGCTGCGGGAGATTCGGGGGAACAAATCTCTGGGCTATCACGTGATCGGTTTTCTCGACGACGATGAGTCGAAGCGCGGCGCGGTGCTGATGGGCGTGCGCGTATTAGGCTGCGGGCGGCAGGCCGCTTCGATCGTCGCTCATTTGAATCGCCACCGCGCCCGCGTGGAAGAGATCGTGATCGCGATGCCTTCCGCCACGGGACGCGAGCGGCGGGAAGCGGTGGCGAACTGCCAGGCCGCGCACATTCCTTGCAAGACAATTCCCGGCCTCGGCGATCTGTTGAATCGCAAGGTGCTCGCCGAACAGATCCGCGACGTGGCGCTGACGGACCTGCTCGGACGGCCCGCCGTGCAACTCGATGAAGCTCCGGTAAGAGAGGGTCTGGCCAGACAATGCGTGCTGGTCACCGGGGCCGCCGGATCGATCGGATCCGAGCTCTGCCGGCAAATCGCGCGCTTCAATCCATCGCGGTTGATCGCCTTCGATCAGGCCGAGAGCGATCTGTTCCGCATCGAGTGCGAGCTGCGCGATAAATATCCGGAGCTGGATTTTGTTCCCGCCCTGGGCGACATTCGCGACGTCCAACGGTTGGATCAAGTCTTCAGCCAGGGCCCTATCGACTCCGTTTTTCACGCCGCGGCGTATAAACACGTCCCGATGATGGAGACGCACGTTCTGGAGGCAGTGCACAACAACATCTTCGGAACGCTCAACCTGATCCAGGCCGTCCAGAAGCATCACGTTCCGAATTTTCTGATGATTTCCTCCGATAAGGCGGTGAATCCGACCAACGTGATGGGCGCGACCAAGCGTGTCTGCGAAATGATCGTCTCCGCTTCGGCCTCCTCGCGCGAAGGGCGGAATACCAAATGCGTTTCCGTGCGCTTCGGAAACGTGCTGGGCAGCAACGGAAGCGTGGTGCCGATTTTCCAACAGCAGATCCAGGGCGGCGGACCGGTGAAAGTCACTCATCCGGACGTCCAGCGCTATTTCATGACGGCCTCCGAAGCCGTCTCCCTGGTGCTGTGCGCGCACACCATGGGTAAGGGATCGGAGATTTTTGTTCTGGATATGGGCGAGCCGGTTCGAGTTCTCGACCTGGCGATCAACATGATCCGCCTCGCCGGGCTTGTTCCGTATCAGGATATTGATATTCGCTTCACCGGCCTGCGTCCCGGCGAAAAACTTTTCGAGGAGACGAATCTGCCGGCGGAAAAAATTCTGCCGACCGAGCATAAGAAAATCAAAATTTTCCGCCAGACTCCGCCGGACTGGAGCTCGATCGTATCCTGGCTGGCCGAGCTTCGCCGTCTGATCGAGCAGCGCGCGGAGTTGGCCATCGTCGAGCACATTCAGGATCTGGTTCCGGAGTATCGGCCAAGCCAGCGCTGGAAGAGACCGAAGACGGCCGTCGCGCGCCCCGTGGCCGCGCCCGAGCCCGCCAAGCCGGCTTCGATTCCGGCCTTATCGTGATATGAGAATTCTGCACATCGTCGGAGATTCAAAGTGGGGCGGCGGAGGAAGCATTATTCTGGCGCTCACCGAAATGGCGCAGGAGGCCGGATGGCAGGTCGACGTTCTGGCGACCGATCCGGTTTGCCAGAAGATGTTCCGGTCGCGCGGCGTCGGCGTGGTGGATTTGGATGTGATCTGGCGGAATATCCGTCCCTTGCGCGATCTGCGCGGCCTTCATAAGCTGTATCGATTTCTGAAAGAAAATCCTTACGACTTGGTTCATACTCATACCTCGAAGGCGGGATTTGTCGGCCGCATTGCCGCTTTTCACGCGGGGATTCCGGCCATTGTCCACACCGCGCACAGCTTCCCGTTTCACGAAGATTCGGGCGCGGTGTCGTCGCTGCTGTGGCGCGCGCTTGAACAATATGCCGCGCGCTGCTGCCATCGCATCGTCACGGTGAGCCATTACCATCGCGACTGGGGGCTGCGCTGGAAGATCGGCGGCCCGGAGAAGATCGTCGCGATTCCGAATGGGATTCCGGACGTTCAGCAGAGAATTTGCAGGCACGCCCGGCAGGTTCGCGATGAGCTGAAAATCTCCGAATCCGAAACTTTCTTTCTCACGCCGGGGCGCTTGTTTCAGGGTAAGGGCCTCGAATACCTGATCGACGCCGCCGCTCTGCTTCGTTCACGATTTCCGAATCGTCCGTTTCGCGTGGTGCTGGCGGGCGATGGCCCGCTTCGTGCCGCGCTTGAACGGCAGGTTTCCCGCATGGGGCTCGCGGAAACAGTGCTTTTCGCTGGCTTTCGCCAGGATATTCCGGATCTATTGAACGCGGCCGACATCGTCGTTCTGCCGAGTCTGCACGAGGGCATGTCCATTGCATTATTGGAGGCGATGTCAGCCGGGAAACCGGTGGTTGCAACCTCCATAGGCGGCAATCTGGAGCCGGTCGCTAATGGCGAGGGAGCCTTGATCGTGCCCGTAAGGAACGCCGCGGCGCTCGCCGATGCGATGGGCGCTCTGATGAGCGATCCGCAACTAGCCGGGGAAAAAGCACAAAATGCGCTGCGCCTGTTCCGGGCCGGCCATATTCAACAACTTATGGCCGGCCGTTATCGCGCCTTGTACCAGGAACTGCTCAAAGTAAGAGTATGTGAAGCGTCACCGGTCTGGCAGTGATCTAATCATTGTGAATTCAAAGCACACAATTATCGTCGGCGCTTCCGCGCCAGATGTCATTAAACTGATCGAAGCCATCAATCGGGCCGGAACTGAAGATATCCGTATTGAAGGGTTTCTTGATGACGATGCGCGAAAGCACGGAACGTCTTTCATGAATTATCCGGTGCTTGGAAGCGTCGATTTGCTCAACAGCAAACTGCGTGATTGTTACGTTGTAAACAACATAGCCGGAGACATGAAGGTCCGGCAGTCTATCGTCGCGCGCCTGAATCATTTCCCGCGGATCAAGCACCTGACCCTCGTTCACCCCTCGGTTGACATCGAACGATGTTCGATCGGCCAAGGCTGCATCATTCAGGAGCAAGTTGTCCTGGGCGGCGAATGCTCGATCGGAAATCACTGCGTGCTGTACGCCGATTGCGTAATCGGACACGAAACCACCATCGGCGATCTGGTGTTTGTCGCAAATAAGGCGATTGTCGGCGCCCGTGGCAGCATTAGAACCGGCGCTTTCATTGGACTCGGCTCGGTGGTCATACCTTATGTTCACGTCGGCGAATGGGCCACCGTGGGCGCCGGCTCGATCGTTCTGCGCGACGTGGCCGCGGGTTCGACCGTCTTCGGGAATCCGGCGCGAGCCGGCGTTCAGCCGGGGATCGCCCGCGCCGAGGCATCGTAAACACAATGCCGAACGTTTTGAAAATCGACTATGGTTCTGCTCATACGGCTGCCGTGGACTGCGAACGTGACGCTGCCTATAGCTACAAGCAACTCGGCGAAGGGGTGCGGCGTATTTCGGGCATCCTCGAATCCGACTCCAAGGCTCTGGTCTGCTGCTTTTGCAAAAACGATTATGAGACTCTCTGTGGATACCTTGCGTGCCTCGAGTCAGGCCACGCAGTGATGCTGCTTGATCCGGAACTGGCTCGACAGCGGCCTTTAGTCGAGACTTATCGGCCGGATTACATCCTCCACTCTTCCACGATTTCGATGAACTCATATAACGGCTATGAAATCGTAGACGCCGCCGCGCCGGTGATTTGGCGGCGCTTGAATCGGGAACATACGCACATTTGCGCCGAGCTTGCGCTGCTGCTGACTACCTCGGGCAGCACTGGAACCGCAAAGTTCGTTCGCCTCAGCGAGTCGAATCTTTATAGCAACGCTTACTCCATCTGCCGCGGCCTTGATATTCACGATAGTGACTGCGCAATTACTAGCCTGCCTTTTCACTACTCTTATGGATTGTCTGTCGTTCATAGTCATCTGATGGCCGGGGCCTGTCTGGCACTCACTTCGGAAAGCCTTACGTCCCGTTTTTTTTGGAAGGCCTGCCGCGAATATAAGTGCACATCTTTTGGCGGCGTTCCATACACCTATCACTTACTGCACCGCCTCGGACTTCCCAACGACGAGATTTCGTCGATTCATACGATGACCCAAGCCGGAGGCCATCTTCCGGCTCACCTGGTGGAGCACAATTACCGTTTGATGACATCGCGACGCGGCCGCTTTTTCGTCATGTATGGCCAGACGGAAGCAACGGCGCGAATTTGTATTCTGCCGGCGGAGTGTCTTCCGGCAAAGCTCGGCTCGGCGGGAAAGCCGGTGACCGGCGGCGATTTATCTATTGTGGATGGCACAGTCGTGTATAGAGGTCCGAACGTAATGCTCGGCTACGCGCAAACGCGCGATGACTTATCGCGCGGCGACGATCTCAGGGGAGTTCTGCGGACCGGAGACCAAGGGTATCTCGACCATAACGGATTTCTGTACATCACCGGGCGCGCGAATCGCTTCGCAAAGATTTCAGGACTTCGAATTAACCTCGATGAAGTGGAAACAATTTTAAAACCTCATGGTCCCGCCGCAGTGATCAGCCTCGGCGAAAAAATCCTGGTGTTTTGCGAAACCGGCCAGAACGGCGCTTTGATCGAGTTTCGCGACGCGCTCGCTCGTGAGTTATCGCTCCACCGGCAGTTTTTCGATGTCCGCAGCATCGCTTCCCTGCCTTTGAAGTCCAACGGCAAGATTGACTATCGTGTTCTGGAGGAAGCGGCGCGATGCTAGCCGAGTTGGAGCAGTTTTCCGAATATAGCATCGACCAAAACGTGAAAGAACGCCTGCTGCTTTCCCGGCTGAATGATCTTACTTTGCACCACATGCAACATTGCTTCGGTTATCGCCGGATTGTGAGTGCATTGCATCCGGAGTATTCCGGTGCTCGCTCACTTCGTGAGCTTCCGTACTTGCCCATACGGCTGTTTAAGACTCAGCAGCTTCGAAGTATCGACGAAAAAGACATTTTTAAGACACTCATGTCCAGCGGCACCTCGGGACATCAGCCGAGCCAGATCTTTCTCGATCGCGAAACGGCGCGGCGGCAAAGTCAGGCTCTGGCCCGGATCGTAACGACCGTGCTCGGTCCGAATCGGCTTCCTATGATTCTCGTGGAGCCGGATGCGAAGCTCGCTGACCGGTCGAAATTCAGCGCCCGCTCAGCCGGCGTACTTGGAATGATGAATTT
>JAJPHS010000075.1 GCA_021325175.1 Terriglobia bacterium | reverse complement strand
GCCGCCATCACCAATCTGATCAGCTACAACTACATGACGTATTACAACCAGTACGAAGCCATGGAGTGGGGCGCTTATCCGCATCAAGGCAATCTGATGGATGTCCTATGGGAGCGCAGCGCGCTCAAGCACGTCGCCCAGGCCCACACTCCCACCATGCTGGTTCACGGCGAAAACGATCCCGACGTTCCTATCGCCGAAGCCGAGCAATACTACATCGCCCTGCGCGACGTCGGCGTCCCCGCCATCATGGTCCGCTATCCGCGCGAGGGCCACGGCGTCTCCGAACCGCGCCACCAGGTCGATTTTCTCGATCGCTCGATCGCCTGGTATGAAAAATATTTTCCGAAATGATCCGCGCTCGCCCACGCGTCTTATTGTGGCCGGAGTGAAAAACGTAACCTCATAGGAGATCTCATGATTCGTCACGCGGAAGCAGAATGGAAAGGCTCGCTCAAGGAAGGCAGCGGCCAGGTGAAAACCGAAACAGGCGCCCTTTCGAGCGCCTACAGTTTCCGTTCGCGATTTGAAGGCGGCGGGGAAACCAACCCCGAGGAACTGATCGCCGCCGCGCACGCCGCCTGCTTTTCGATGGCGCTCTCGGCCGCCTTGAGCGCCGCCGGACACGTCCCCACCTCGGTTCGCACCACCGCCGCCGTGCACCTCGACAAAGTTGAAGGCGGATTCGCCATCACCAAAATCGAGATCGACACCACCGGCAACGTCCCCGGCCTGGACGCCGCCACGTTCGAGAAATTCGCGGGCGAGGCCAAGAAAGGCTGCCCGGTTTCGAAGGCGCTCGCCGCCACCGAAATTCACTTGAACGCGAAGCTGGCATAGCCGCCGATGTGGACCGTCACCGTTCGATTGCAAAACTCCGCACTACCGCCAGGCATAGCCAGGCGTTGGCGCGCCATGGATTGCGGAAACCTCGCGGGCTCGCGAGGTTTCCGCGCGCGGATTGGTGTGAACGATACGCTCGCCACGCACGATTCGCGTGCACACCGGGCAAAACAGCCACACCGGATCGCCATCGGCAAGCAGCATCGCCTGTTCGCGCATGATCGGCAGTTCCGAGCCGCAATCCGGACAGCGGGCGCCCACTTCGGAAGGCGCTAATCCCACTCGGCCTTTGCCCCATCGCATTCGGCTTACCTCCGTCGATACTCCGCGCTCATCCACAGAGAGGCGAAGTGAACCGCGGCGCCGGTTGTGGGCGCTTCCCGCCAACCCGCGAGCGGCTCCAACCCGCCGCCCGACGTCCTGCCCATCCACCTCCGCTCCAGTACCCGGTCGAGCGAAAACGCACCGGCGCCCCGGATGACCAGCGGGACGGCAAGAGCCAGCGCCAGCAGATGGTACTCAAAACCCTCCCCGGCTTTGGTTCCGAACCAGTTCATGAAGAAACCGTTCTGAAGATGAACCAGCAGCATGGCGACGGCCATGTTTACTCCAATTCCCAACGCGCAGATGCGGCCCAACAGGCCGAGCATCAAACCAATGCCGCCGAGAAACTCCGCGGCGACGGCAACAACGGCGAGCGGCATGGGAATTCCGAGCGTTCGCCCGAAATATTCCAGAGTCGGATGCAATCCGGCGCCGCCGAACCAGCCAAGCGCCTTTTGAGCGCCATGCGCGAACATGACCGCGCCCAGGGCGATTCTCATTGCGAACAGCATTGAATCATCCGGCGTTTGTATCATTCGCTTCAAGACGCCGGCAACCCAGTCAGAAAGTTTTTTCAGAGATCGAGAGACAGCAAACATATTTTCACCTCCGCTTTCAACCGCAAAATCTCAGAATGTTCGTGTTGGCAAGTGGGCCGCCCGGAAGCCGGCGGCCCCGGAGTCACTTCTTTCCCGTGTCTCCGCAATTACGGATGCGCGACCGGCTCGGGAAGTTGCTCAGGCGGGCCGGTACGGAGCAGCGCTTTCAGATCGTCTTCTTCGATCGTTTCCTTTGCAATCAGGGTCTTCACGATCTGCTCCAGAACATCGCGCCGGCGCTGCAATATCTCTTTGACCCGCTGATAGGAGTCATCCATGATTCGCCGGATTTCGGCATCGATTTCTTCGGCGGTGCGCTCGCTATAGTCACGATCTTCGCGCGGGAGCCATGTTTTGAGATAGCGGGCTTCGATCGGCTCGCCAAAAGTCAAATTTCCGAGCCGGTCACTCATTCCGAACCGCGTAACCATTTGGCGCGCAAGCGCCGTGGCGCGCTGTAAGTCGTCTCCCGCGCCGGTCGAGACCACGCCGTGATAAATGAGATCTTCGGCCGCGCGTCCACCTAGCATGACCGCAATCTGGTCCTGAAGCTGCGGCTTGGTCATCAGGTACCGTTCCTGCGTGGGCAACTGGAGAGTATGGCCGAGAGCGCCCATGGTGCGAGGAATAATTGATATTCGATGCACGGGATCGGCATTCGGCAAGGATAGCGCGGCCAGGGCGTGACCCCCTTCGTGGTAAGCGACACGCTGCTTTTCCTCCGGCGTCATGACGCGGCTCTTCTTTTCCAGACCGAGCATCACGCGATCGATCGCGGCCTCCAGGTCCGATTGCGCAACCTGGGCCGCGCCGCGCCGGGCCGCCAGCAGCGCGGCCTCATTCACCACATTGGCCAGATCGGCTCCGACCATACCCGGCGTCCGCGCGGCGATCGTTCGCAGATCGACGTCGGCGGACAATTGAACGGTTTTGGCATGCACGCGCAGGATCGCCAAGCGGCCTTCGAGGTCCGGACGATCGACGATGACCTGTCGATCGAAACGCCCGGGACGCAGCAGCGCCGGATCGAGCACCTCCGGCGTATTCGTTGCGGCCATGATGATCACATTCGTCGACCGGTCGAACCCATCCATCTCCACCAGCAATTGATTCAAGGTCTGCTCCCGTTCATCATGACTCACAATCATTCCCCGGCCCGAGCTCCGCGATTTGCCGATGGCGTCCAATTCGTCGATGAACACGATGCAGGGGGATTTCTTCTTCGCTTCTTCAAACAGCTCCCTGACGCGCGCCGCGCCGACTCCTACGAACATTTCGACAAACTCAGAACCGGAGATCGAAAAAAACGGCACTCCCGCCTCGCCCGCGACGGCTCGCGCCAGCAGCGTCTTGCCCGTTCCAGGAGGCCCGATGAGCAGCACGCCTCTTGGGATGCGCCCGCCGAGGCGGCGATAACGATCCGGACTACGAAGGAAATCGACGATTTCCTGCAACTCGGCCTTGGCCTCGTCGATTCCGGCGACATCCGCGAAAGTCACCGGCATCTGTTTCGAGCGGTCGTAAATCTTGGCGTGGCTTCCGCCGAATTGCAGCGGTCCCATGGCCCGCCTGGTGCGCCAGGCGCCGTAGGCGCTCATCGCAATCAGCAGGAGAAAGGGCAGCCAGGCCAACAACCCGGAAAGGAAAGGATGGGACGTATCCATGTGCCCGGCCACGGTGACGTGATGGGCCTCCATCTCCTTGAGAAGCGGCGTTTCGTCGATGCCCGGCAGCCGGGTCGCCGTGATGACCTGCCCGCCAGAGTGTTTTTCCGGCGCCTTAAGGACGCCGATGAACTCATTGGGCGTTATCTCGACGCGTTCCAGACGATCCGCGCGCAGCTCGTTCACGAACTCGGTAAATGAGACATTTCGCGAAGTGAGGGCCGGAAACCAGTTGCCCAGAGGCAGCAGATAGGGCAGGAAGAAAAAGATCAGGGCCCCCAAAAAATAGGGCAGAAAGAAAAGCCAAGGGTTGCGCTTGAAATTCCGCGCCAGCTTGCGTTTTGTAGAGGAGATCCCGGACATGGCGCGCCTCCTTAGCTGGGCCGTACAGCGATAAACAGACTTTGGCCATCGCGATTCACCAGCAACAGAGCGGGCCGCGATCCGGAACGCCGCAAAGCCGCGCGCAGCTCCGCCGCCGACCTCACCGGCTGATGGTTGACCTCCAGGATGACATCATCCTGTTGGATGCCTGCCTCGGCTGCCGGTCCTGACGGATCGACATCGGTTACCACAACTCCCTGGGTATCGCGCCGCAGACCCATTTGCGTCGCCAGTTCGGGCGTCAGCGGTTCGACCGTAATGCCGAGCTGTTCACGGCGGCCGTTGGAGCCATTGTTGGAAGCGGGTTCCGTATCAGCGGAAAGCTCGGCCAACTGCGCCCGCAACTGCTGTTCGCGCCCATCCCGTAGGATGGTCAGGGTGATTTCGGTTCCTGGAGCGGTGCCAGCGATATGATTCCGCAGCGAATTGGCGTCGTCCACTCGAACGCCGTTCACCGCTGTAATGATGTCGCCGGCGCGGACGCCGGCGCGGTCCGCCGGGCCGCCGGGATCGACGGAGTTGACCAAAACGCCTCGCACGCTGTCCAGTCCGAGGCCTTTGGCGAGATCGGAGGTGATTTCCTGAATGCCGACGCCAAGCTTGCCGCGGCGAACTTTTCCGCCGTTTTGCAACTGGCTCATCACATTCCGGGCCATGTTGGAGGGAATCGCAAATCCGATCCCGATGTTTCCGCCAGAGGGCGAAAGGATCTGGCTATTGATCCCAATCAATTCGCCACGCGTATTGACCAGTGCGCCTCCGGAGTTTCCTTGATTGATCGCGGCATCCGTCTGAAGAAAATCTTCGAAGCTACCATCGCTCAATCCCGTCGCCCGGCCTTTGGCGCTGATGATTCCGGCGGTAACTGTTTCGCCAATCCCGAGCGGATTGCCGACAGCGAGGCACACATCGCCGACGCGGACCTTATCTGAATCTCCCAGCGGCAAGAGCGGCAGCCCGCTGGCACTGATTTTCAGAAGCGCAAGATCGCTGGGCGGGTCGGACCCGATCACCTTGGCGTCGAATGAGCGCCGGTCGCTTAACTCCACCGAAATCTGATCAGCGCCGTCAATGACGTGATGATTCGTCAAAATGTGCCCGTCCGCGCTCACGATGACGCCAGAACCCAAAGCGTGCTCTATCAGGGGACGATCCTGCTGTGAGCGATTGCGGTAAGGATCTCCAAAAAACTGCCGGAAGAATGGATCGTCAAAGAACGGAAACTGCTGCGGAGCATGCACCCGGCGGGCTGAGCGGATGGTAACCACGGCAGGCGCCACTCGATCGACAATGTCGGCGTAAGAATCCCGCACTGCGTTCGAGAGCGAGGAAGCCGCCGTTTGCGTCTGCGGCGCCCCCGCCGCAAGTACGGTGGAAGTCCGCCACTGGTGCGGGCTGAAAACTACGAACAATAAAATAAACAATAATATAAACGTTCTTGAAAAGCGCATGGCAGGGGTCCTCCTTCTCACCGCTGCTTGGCGACGCTTATCGCCGCGCCCGCCGGGACGTAGCTGGTTTCAAACGAGAGATGGGACCGGACCGGTTTTCCATCCGCATCGACGATCTCTATAGGCCCGCCACTTGCCGGATCAATCAGCTCGACGCGGACGCTCCGCGCCGAATCGCTGCCGCCGTTGCTGGTGGACTTGTAGGTGATGACATAGCGGACGCGCAGGTTTTCCATAAGATCGTCGTACACGCCCAAGAGGTCAAACGTCGAGTCGGTGGAATACAGGCGGCCTCCTGACGCCTGGGCGAGCTCCTGGAGTTGCGATTCTGCGCGCTTCCAGTCGATGCGAGCGTAAGGGCCGCTCTTTGCGGAACTGTAATCGACGGAAGAGCGCAGAGCAGGCCCGATATCGATTACGTAGATCGGCGTGCCGCCGCTGCGCGCCGCGGCGAGCGCATCCTCGTATTTTGCCTTGCTGAAGGTATCCACGCCCGAGGAAATGACGACGATCGCCTTTCGCCCGGGGACGCCCTTCATGAAATTCACGGTTGAGAGGAGGGCATCATAGAAATTCAACTCGGAAAATTCCGGTTTGGGGAGGCCCGTGAACAATCCGTTTAGCGCCTCGCGCCCCGTTGAAAAATCCGCGATCTGATCCACGCGGTCGCCGTAACGGAACAGAGCGATCTTATCTTGCGGTCCGAGCTCGTCCAAGAGCTGGTGGGCCGCGCGTGGAACTTGATCGTTCAAGGCCTTGTTTAGCGCCAGGTATCTGCCGCCCCATTCCATCAACACGGCCAGGGAAACCGGGGCATGTTCGATTTCAACTGTGGCATTTTGCTCGCGAACCCCGTTCTCAAACACGGCGAAGTTGTCGCGGCGGAGGTTCGGAATGAAATAGCCGTTCGAATCCTGTACCACCATCTTGATGGTCACGGTCTGAGTGGCAGGATCGAAATGGAATTCGGTCCTCTGTTTTCCCTGTTCCCCTTGAAACAGCGGCGTCGAAGGACGGTTCGGGACGTGAACAACAGACCGGCTCTCGACCGATCCTTTGCCGTCGGTGGAGGTAGATGCTCCGAAATCTTGTGCGCGAGCGGCAAAGCTGAAGGCAATCGATAAAACAGCAAGAAAAGAGTGACGCAGTAAATTCTTCGCACGCATTTCCCCAAGTTCTCCTTTTAGAGCACGCCGGGCGATGCCGACAAAGAAATTTTTTGAGTCACCGCAAGAGACGTAAGGTCTCTGGCGTTGGTTACACAAATAATATCATAAAATCTTCTATCATCGCACTAAGATATTGAGGATCGGATTGGAGAATCGAGCTGGATTATGACCGGCTTTCGGAGTCAACCCGGACTTCACGTTCGGCTGTCGCGGCTTCTGATTCGGGATCTTGCCCGTTCTCCGCCCGCAGCGCGGTGGCCAGTCCGGCGATGCCCGCCAATTCTCCGAGCCCGAAAATCGTCCAGGGAAAGTACCGCGGGAAGCCGCCGTCCAGGATGTAGCGCCAATCCCAGATGAACGACAGGAAGATAACCGACGCGCCGATCGCCAGCAGCGCCCAGGTCAATCGAGGGACGCGCTTCGGTTCGCGCGCCAATCCGAGCGCGCCGCCGGCGATCAGCGATATCGCGACAATGGAGGGCGCAATCACCGGCCCCACCCACGGTACCGGCAAAAGAAAGAGCAAATCCCAGGCGCCAAGCGAGGCAGGCCAACCGATTAAAACTTTCAGCCAGAGGTAAAACGTCAGATCCCAGACGCCGAAGATCAGCGAAAATGCCGCCAGCCTGGATGGAAAATTTCTCGCCGCTGCCCAGGCCACGCCACCGAGCATCAGGATCGTCGCCGCTTCGCGCGCCAGCTCAATTTTCCCGAGCAACAAAAAGGGGCCAAGTGCGCTGGCTGGCGCCAGGGGAAAGATGGAGTCACGCGGAAAACCCGCCGCCACTCGGATTGGTTCGGCGATGGTACGGAGATAGATTACGACGGCGGCCTCCACAAAGCCGAAGGCCGCGCCGAACAAGACCAGCCCGGGAATTTTACTGCTTTGCTTCAGTGCTACTTGGTTGACCGCTAGTGGCGGCCGCCCGCGCCGCCGGCATGCCCGCCGCCGCCCGAGATACCGCCGCCGAATCCGCCGGCATGTCCGCCGCCCGCACCTACTGCCGCCGCGCCACCGCTTCCGGAATTGGCGATTCCGCCACCGCTCGGACCTACGCCGCGCATTCCACCCGCGCCGCGAACTCCGGCGCCGCCGATGCCGGCCCGCGCGCCTGAACCAATTAATCCGCTGCGCGTTACTCCGCCGTAGCTTGCCGGAACGCCGCCGTAATAATAAGGCGAGCCGGGCATGTACAAATATCCGACGGTGTACGGGCTGTAGTAGCCGAAACCGAACGGGCTATAGTACATTCCGGTGTACGGCATAAACGTGAACATTCCGAACCATGGATTCCATGCCCAGGTTCCCGCTCCGGGGCCATAGCTGCTATAGGCGCCGCTTGAATACAGTCCGCTGCCGGAGGTGCCCGCGCTGCGCGCGGAGGTGATATTGGCCTGCGCGATATACTCATCGCGCCGCTCGTTCCAGCGATAGAAGGCGTCCGTTTCCTTTGTGTCGAAATTCCTGGCTTCCAGTTTGTCGCTGTCGAAGACGACTTCGTGGCCTTTTTTAGCTTCCACCGGCTTCTTGTCGCCCGAGGCGATCCTGGCCTCGCCTTCGTACACCCGAAGCCGCGCCGCCGGATCGGAATCGAAGCGGTACAAGCCTCGCTTTTTCAACTCGACATCGGAGTTGTGGAACAGCACCGTGATGGCATTGTCCGGAAGCAGCTCGCCCACCTGGAGCATCGCCGTTCCCGATAATACCTCCACGCGCGTATCGGCCAGATTATTGGAAACCATCCTGAAGGAGCTGTTTTCCGCCAGCCGCAGAAAAACACCCGGTGTCAGCAGAACTTCGGCATCGCCATCCGTGGTCGTCAGAGTTTGGCCGTCCTTGACGTCCTGGAATTGTCCGAACTTCGCGGGCGACTGAATCGCCTGGCCATCCAGCTCGACGGTTCCTTCGGTTAGTTGAACCACGCCGGAATGCGCGGAGATGACCGCTTGCGCCCAGACGGAGCCGCTAAAAACCAGCGCGACAGCCAGTATCGTTCTGCCCACCATGATGCGAGCCTCCTCGTCATTTTTAATTCTGCGCTTTTTTTAGGGGAGAGTCAACAAGTTTGTGTGCCCTATAATATTGAAAACGTGGTTCGTCAAGGGCTTATCGCGGCTGTCACGTTAGCCTGCCTGAAGGCGCGTCCGCCGGAGTTCTACCAGGATGTGCTGCCCATCCTTCAGCGTCACTGCCAGGAGTGCCATCGCTCCGGGGAAATGGCTCCGATGCCTCTGATCACTTATCAGGATGCCCGGCCGTGGGCCAAGGCCATTCGCGACGCGGTGCGTAGGGGCGAGATGCCGCCGTGGTTTGCCGATCCCTGCTGCGGAAAATTTGCAAACGACCGCTCTCTGACCGGGGCTGAAATTTCCACTTTGGCGAATTGGGCCGAAGCCGGCGCCCCGGCGGGAGATCAGCGCGACGCCCCGCCGCCCGTTCCCTGGGCGGATGGCTGGAATATCGCGCCTCCCGACGCCGTTTTTGAAATCCCGCCCTTTCACGTCCCCGCCTCGGGCGCGATCGAGTATCAATATTTCGCCGTTCCCACACATTTTCAGCAGGACCGCTGGATTCAGGCGGTCGAGGTGCGGCCGGGAAGCCGCAAATCCGTTCATCACGCGGTGGTGTACATCCGCGAGCCCGGTTCCACCTGGACCAGTGGGCCGACCAAGGCCGACATTTTGCAGGTTTACGCTCCGGGCGCGGCGCCCGAGGTTTGGCCGGAGGGAATGGCGAAGCTGATCCCGGCCGGATCGGATCTCGTTTTCGAGATCCATTACACGCCGGACGGAAAGCCGGAAATCGACAGCACCAAAATTGGCGTGATTTTCGCGAAAAGGGCGCCGGAAAAGCGTGTTTTGACGCTGCAAATGGATCGTTCCGATTTCGCCATCCCGCCCGGCGATCCGGACTATCAGGTGAGCGTCTGGGGTACTTTGCCGAACGACGCATTGCTGCTCAGCTTGTTTCCGCACATGCATCTGCGCGGGAAGGCGTTCGAATTCATGCGGATCCTTGGCGATGGCCGTCCGGAGGTGATGCTGCGCGTAAGCAAATACAATTTTTTTTGGCAGCTCGATTACAAACTTGCGCTTCCGCTGCCTTTAAAGAAGGGAACACGGCTGGTCTGGACGGCGACGTTCGACAATTCGGCGAATCATCCGCTGAATCCCGATCCGTCAAAGGAAGTTCGCTATGGCCACCAAAGCTGGGATGAAATGATGGTCGGTTTTTTCGATGTAGCGGTGGACGCCGGCATCGACAAAAGACAGTTTTTCGTCCGCTAGCGAGGAATTTTGAGGGCGCTCGGGTTGCGGGTTTTCTTGAGGCTTTTAGTTCGACGGATGTGAGGGCCGCCCGCCATAAATGGCGCCGGTGATGGCGTTGGGGGCGTGGCATCATAGGAATTGTTTAAGGAGCCAGCATGAGCAGCAGCCTTCCGTCGACAAAGAACGCGCTTCAGGAACTCGCCGCCTACGGCCAATCGGTGTGGCTTGATTACATCCGCCGCAGTCTGATATCGAGCGGCGAGCTGGCGCGGCTGATCGAGCAGGACGGCCTGGCGGGGATGACTTCGAATCCGGCGATTTTCGAAAAGGCGATCACGGCCAGCACGGACTACTCGGATTCGCTGGCCGCGATGGAAAACGAAAATCTGGATGCGATGAGCCTGTACGAGCGGCTGGCGATTCCCGACATTCAAAACGCGGCCGATATCCTGCGCCCGGTTTATGAGCGAACCAATTTTCGCGACGGCTACGTGAGCCTTGAGGTTTCGCCATTTCTGGCCCACGATACGCGGGCGACGATCGAGGAAGCGCGGCGGTTGTGGAAGACGGTGGGACGCGAAAATCTGATGGTGAAAGTGCCGGCGACGCCGGAAGGCATTCCCGCGATCGAGCAGTTGCTGAGCGAAGGCATCAACGTCAATATCACGCTGCTGTTTTCGCGGCAGACGTATGAAAAAGTCGCGCAGGCCTATCTTTCCGCGCTCGAGCGGCGTGCGGGAAATCTGCAAAAGATGGCGAGCGTCGCCAGCTTTTTCGTGAGCCGCATCGATTCCTATATCGATCCGATCGCCAGAGCGAAAATGAAAACCGCAACGGCGGAACAGCGCGCGCTGATCGAACGCGTGATCGGCAAAGTGGCGATCGCCAACGCAAAGCTCACTTATGAGCGCTACAAGGAAATTTTCCGCGGTGCCCGGTGGGAGGCGCTGGCCGCGCGCGGCGCGCGGACGCAGCGGCTGCTGTGGGCCAGCACGAGCACGAAAGATCCCTCCTATCGCGATGTTGTGTATGTCGAGGAACTGATCGGCCCCGACACGGTGAATACCATTCCTCCGGCGACCTTCGAGGCCTTCCGCGATCATGGCCGGCCGCGCGCGAGTCTCGAAGAAAATCTGGACGAGGCCCGCGCGACCATGGAAGCGCTCGAAAAAATCGGCATCAGCATGGATCAGGTCACAAGCGAGCTGTTGAAGCAGGGGGTGAAGCTGTTCGCCGAGGCGTTCGACAAACTTCTGAACGCGGTGGATCGCAGGTGCAAGGTGAAGATCGGCGGCGAGGTGAATCCGCAAACGATTTTGCTGCCGCCGGATTTGCGGAAGCTGGTGGATGAGGCGGCCGAGGATTGGCAGATCGGCGGGAAAGTGCGGCGTTTGTGGGCGCGCGACGCGTCGCTTTGGACCGGATCGGATGAAGGGAAGTGGCTCGGCTGGCTGGGCATTATTGAGGACCAGATCGAGAATAAAGCGCATCTGGAAAATCTCGCGGCGGAAATAAAAGAGGCCGGCTTCAGGTACGCGTTGCTGCTCGGCATGGGCGGATCGAGCTTGTGCGCGGAGGTTCTGAAGAAGTCGTTCGGCAAAATCGATGGATTTCCGGAGCTGTTCGTTCTGGACTCGACCGACCCGGCGCAGATCCGGGCGCTGGAAAGCAAGATCGATGTCGCCAACACGGTTTTTATCGTTTCGAGCAAATCCGGCTCGACGCTCGAGCCGAATATTTTCAAGCAATATTTCTTTGAACGGGTGAAAGAAGAAGTTGGGGCGCAGCAGGCCGGCGGCCGATTTATCGCCATCACCGATCCGGGCTCGCCTCTGGAGCGGGTCGCGGGCGAGGATCAATTCCGGCGCGTTCTGCACGGCGTTCCGAGCATCGGCGGGAGATATTCGGCGCTGTCGGATTTCGGCATGGGTCCGGCTTCGATCATGGGTATCGACGCGGCGGACTTTTTGGATCGCGCCGAAGCGATGGCGGTGGCGTGCTCGCACTGCGTGCCGATTCCAACAAACCCGGGGGTGATGCTGGGCCTGACGCTGGGCGAACTCGCCAGGCGCGGGCGCGATAAAGTGACGCTGGTCGCCTCGCCGGGCATTATGGACCTGGGCGCGTGGCTCGAACAGTTGCTGGCCGAATCGACGGGCAAGCAGGGTAAGGGATTGATCCCGGTGGATCGGGAACCGGCCGGGGCTCCGCAAGTTTATGGACAGGATCGCGTGTTCGCGTACCTGCGCCTGCAAGCGGCGCCGGATGCGGCGCAGGATCGTTTCATGGAGCAGATTGCAGCGGCCGGCCAGCCGGTGATCCGCATTGACGTGATGGACAAGAGGAACCTGGGGCAGGAATTCTTCCGGTGGGAGATCGCGACGGCCGTGGCCGGATCGGTGCTGGGGATCAACGCCTTCAATCAGCCGGACGTGGAGGCGAGCAAGATCGCGACACGCAAGCTCACCGACGAATATGAGCGCACCGGCTCGCTTCCGGCGGAACAGCCGTTTTTCAGCGCCGGCGGAGTGAGTCTTTTTTCGGACGAGGCGAACCGGAAGGCGCTCGGATCGCGGAAGGATCTGGCCGAATATTTACGCGCGCATCTTGAGCGGATCGGAGCCGGCGATTATCTTGCGCTGCTCGCCTACATTCAGATGAATGAGGCGCATGAGCAGACGCTATCGCGCATGCGCGCGGCGGTGCGCGACCACAAGCGCGTTGCGACCTGCGCCGGTTTTGGCCCGCGTTTCCTTCATTCCACCGGCCAGGCGTACAAGGGTGGACCGAACAGCGGAGTTTTTCTGCAAATCACCGCCAACGACGCTGTCGATCTGCCGGTTCCGGGACAGAAGTACACGTTCGGCGTCGTAAAGGCGGCGCAGGCGCGCGGCGATTTCCAGGTTCTGGCCGAACGGCAGCGGCGCGCGCTGCGTGTTCATCTGGATGATGTCGAGGACGGGCTGAAGACGCTGGAATCTGCGATCGGAGAAGCGCTAAAGTAGAGGAATCCTGGAAACGCGGCGGCGCGAGCCTGGCTTTCACGAGGCTTGCGAGCCGGGCACGGCGGCAATGAGCGGACAATGACGACCGATTCCAACGACCATCACGGCCGGCCGGGCGATCCGTGCGCCATGGTGATTTTCGGCGCCTCCGGCGATCTTACGAAACGAAAGCTGATCCCGGCGCTGTACAACCTGGCCAAGGATAATTTGCTGGCCAAGGAGTTTGCGGTGATCGGCTTTGCGCGAAACGAAATGAGCACGGAGGAGTTTCGCGCCAAGCTCAGCGGCGACATTCGCGAATTCGCGACGACGGCGGTGGACGAAGATCTGTGGCGCTGGTTTTGCGAGCGGATCTACTACGTCAGCGGCGAATTCGGCGACCGCACCGCGTTTGAACGGCTGAAGGAGCGGATCGAGGCGGTGGGGCGAGACCACGGAACCAGGGGAAATTGTTTTTACTATCTTGCCACCGCGCCCGCATTTTTCGCACCCATCGTGCAGCAGTTGGGCGCGGCGGGGCTGGTCAATGAAGAAAACGGCTGGCGGCGGGTGATCATCGAAAAACCGTTCGGCCGCGATTACGATACGGCGCTGAAGCTGAATCGCGAGATCCGCGAAGTTTTAAAAGAGAAGCAGATTTACCGCATCGATCATTATCTGGGCAAGGAAACCGTGCAGAACATCATGGTTTTCCGCTTCTCGAACGGAATTTTCGAGCCGATCTGGAATCGCCGCTACATCGATCATGTGCAGATCACGGTGGCGGAGACGGTGGGGGTGGAGACGCGCGGCGGCTATTATGAAACCGCGGGCACACTGCGCGACATGGTGCCGAATCATATTTTCCAGTTGATCTCGCTGACGGCGATGGAGCCGCCGATCTCCTTCGATGCGGACGTGGTCCGCGACGAGCAGGCGAAAATTCTGAAGGCGATCCCGCCGATGACGCCGGAGGAGGTCTTGACGCGCACCGTTCGCGGGCAGTACGGCGAGGGCGTCAACGGCACGCAACGCATGGCCGCCTACCGGCAGGAAAGCGACGTATCGCCGGTTTCCCGCACGGAAACCTACGTGGCGATGAAGCTGTTCATCGACAACTGGCGCTGGGCCGACGTTCCGTTCTACGTCCGCACCGGGAAGCGCATGCCCAAGCGCGCCACCGAAATTTCGATCCAGTTCAAGCGCGCGCCGTTCCTGCTGTTCCGCAAAACATCGGTCGGCGAGTTGACGCCGAACCGGCTGGTGCTGCACCTGCAACCGGACGAAGGAATTTCGTTGAGCTTCGGCGCGAAGATTCCCGGGCCGACGGTCCGGATCGGCGGGGTGCGGATGAATTTCCAATACAAGGATTATTTCGGCAGCACGCCTTCGACCGGTTACGAGCGGCTGCTGTACGATTGCATGCTGGGCGACGCGACTTTGTTCCAGCGGTCGGATATGGTGGAGACGGCGTGGAGCGTCGTCGCGCCGATTCAGGACGTGTGGGAGGCGCTGCCGCCGCGAAAATTTCCGAATTATCCGGCGGGCAGTTGGGGTCCGGAGGAAGCCGACGAGATGCTGGCCCGGGACAACCGTCGGTGGAGCCCGGCGGAGTGACAGGCGCGGAAGCGGCAATGCTTGAGCGATGATTCTGGCGGGCGACATTGGCGGGACGAATACGCGGCTGGCGCTGTTTGAGGGGCCGGAGCCGCTGAACATCCAGGTTTTTCACAGCGGGTCCTATCCGACGCTAGCCGCCATCGCGCGCGAATATCTGGCCGCGCACGGGCAGCACGTGAAGGCCGCCTGTTTCGGCATCGCCGGGCCGGTGCGGAACGGCGCGGTGGAAGCGACGAACCTGCCGTGGAAAATTGACGGGGCGCAGCTCGCCGCCGATCTGGGCCTGGCGGAAGTGCGGCTGCTGAACGATCTGGAAGCGAACGCGCACGGCATCGCGGCGCTGCCCGATTCGGATTTTGCCGTTCTGCGCGACACGCCGGCCGATCGTCGCGGGAATCGCGCGCTTATCTCGGCCGGGACGGGCTTGGGCGAAGCGGGCCTGATCTCGGTCGACGGGTTTTACTTGCCGTTGGCCAGCGAAGGTGGCCACGCCGATTTCGCGCCGCGCAACGCGACCGAGATTGCGCTGTTCGAATATCTCGCCCGGCGCTTCGGCCACGTGAGTTATGAGCGCATTCTTTCGGGTCCGGGACTGGTGAACGTCTACAATTTTTTTCGCGACGCCGGCGCTGCGCAGGAGCCTTCCTGGCTGGCGCAGGAGATCGCGGCGGGCGATCCGGCGGCGGCGATCGCCCGCAACGCGGATCGAAACGAGCTGTGCCGCATGGCGCTAAATCTTTTCGTGAGCGTCTACGGCGCCGAGGCGGGCAACATCGCGCTGCGCACGCTGGCCACCGGAGGAGTGTACATCGGAGGCGGGATCGCGCCCAAAATTTTGCCGAAGCTGCGCGAGCCGGAGTTTCTTCGGGCCTTTGACGATAAGGGCCGCGTCGCGCGTCTGCTCGAATCGATTCCGGTGCGCGTGATCCTGAACGATAAAGCTGCGCTGATCGGCGCGGGTCGCGTGGCGCTGGGGATCAAACAAAATTAGAGCTGTTCGAGCTCGGCGCCAAGGGCCGCCAGCGCAAGCTCCAGGGTACGGATCACCTGGACGGCTTGTTCAAGCTGGCGCGCGCGGCCCATTGCTTCCAGCGATCTGGCCGCTTCGACCGCCGCGCATGCGCCGAAATTGGAAACCGAGCCTTTGAGCGAGTGCGCGGTGCGCTCCATGCGGCGGGCGTCGCCGCGTTCGGCGGCCGAGCGAAGCTCGTCCAGAATTTTGGGGTACTCGCTCAGGAACAGGACCGCGATTTCCTTCAGCAGTTCGACGTCTCCGCCGACGCGGGATAAAGCGACTTCGCGATCAAGAACGGGATCCATGGAGGGCGCGCTCATGTCCTGCTCATCGGCAGGGCATTCGAATTACATAACTTGTTTTATGATAAAACGTTGGATTCGGTTTGCGTCCGCCTTGAAGCAAGCTGGCTGCTCCACGCGCCGGCGCGCGTGGATGAGCGAACCATTCTTGTTTTAACGATGCACGGCTACGGCTCCAATCCGGAGGCGATGCTGCGGCTGACGGCGGCATCGGTGGAGCCGAATTGCGTGGTGGCGAGCCTTCGCGGGCCCAACCAGCACTATCTGGCGCCGACGCCGGCCGGAGACGAGGTCGGCTATAACTGGGGTACGCGGCGGCATCCGGAGCTGAATATCCGGCTGCATCATCAGATCGTGCGCGCCGTGGCGGCGGAGCTGCGACGCCGCTTTTCGATTCCGGCGCGGCGGACGATGCTGATGGGATTCTCGCAGCCGGTGGGATTGAATTACCGGCTGATCGGCACGTATCCGGAGGAGGCGGGCGGCGTGGTCGGGATCTGCGGGGGCGTGCCGAAGGATTGGAAAGAGGACAAGTACGCGCGGGTAACGGCGCCGGTTCTGCACATCTCGCGGTCCGAGGATGAGTTTTTCCCGGCCGAGGTCGCGCGCGCTTTTCCGGACCGGCTGCGAAAGCACGCCTCCGACGTGGAATTTCATCTATTGCCGGGCGCGCACCGTTTTCCTTCGAAGGCGGCTCCGATTTTGAGGAAGTGGATGCGGCGAGTTTTCGGCGAGTGATGTTTGGGGTTGCGGCGGACCGCGCGGAAAAGTACGAGCCGCGCAAAAGACGATTATGATCGGGCTGATTTAGCCCAACTTATTTTTTCGCCACGCCGCGGCATTCCTCGCACGGGCAGATTTTCCGGAAATGATCGAAGGAATAGATGCCGGTGTTGTGGCCGTCCGACCACTCGATGCGGATCGCGTAGCTGCCCACCGGCTCGACCTGCGTCATTTTCAGGCGCGGCGTGTACATCGGAAACGGGCCCGACGGCGCCGAATAACTGGATTTGCGCGGTGCCGTGCCGTGCGCGCCGGTGCAGTTGGCGCAGGGGCATTCGTCGCGCAGATAGGCCAGGCCGTATTCGCTGTGATGGCCGTCCTTCCAGTCGATGCGGATGCCTTTGGACTTGGAAATGGCGATGTGTTCGGGTTCCGCGTTCACTTAGGCGTTGACTCTTTCGATGTCTCTAATTCCGGAGATGCGGCGGATGGCGGAAACGACTCGCTCGAGCTGTTTTTTGTCGCGCACTTCAACGGTCATGTCGATCACGGCGGATTCCGGGCCGCCATCGGTGCGCGCTTCCAGGCTCCGGATGTTGGTCTGCTCGTTCACCAGAACGGTGGTGAGCTGATTCAGCATTCCCGGCTTGTCCTCGGAGTGAATCACCATCTTGACCGGGAAGGAGCCGGCGTCGTTGCGCGCCCATTCCACCTCGATTTTGCGCTCCACTTCATACATGAGATTTTGCACGTTGGCGCAGTTGAGCGAATGCACGGCCACGCCCTTGCCGCGCGTGACGTAACCGACGATCGGCTCTCCCTTGATCGGATTGCAGCACTTGGCGCGATAGACGAGCAGGTCGTCGACGCCCTTGACCTTGATGACCAGGTCCTTCGCGTCCGCGGGCGCCATCGGCGGCGCGGGAGCGGGCGCGGCGGAGGGTTCCGACGGCACCTGTTCCGGCGCGAGTTTCTGCAAGACCTGGCGCGCCGAAAATTTGCCGTAGCCCAAGGCCGCGTGCAAATCCTCCATTTTGGAGTAACCGTACTCGGAGGCGACCGCTTCCAATTGATTTTTCGACACGTCGCCGAGCTTCACGCCCAGGCGGCGCGATTCCACCTGAAGATACTTCTGGCCGATTTCGCTGGCTTTGGCGCGCTCGGTGGTGTTGATGACGTGCTTGATTTTATTGCGCGCCTTGGAAGTCTTGACGACGGCGAGCCAGTCCTTGCTGGGCAGATGGCCGGCCTGGGTGAGGATCTCGACGACGTCGCCGTTTCGCAAGGGCGATTTGAGCGGAACGATCCGGCCGTTGACCTTCGCGCCGACGCAGTGGTTGCCGACATCGGAGTGAATGGCGTAGGCGAAATCGATGGGCGTGGCGTCGCGCGGCAGCACGATGACTTTGCCGCGCGGCGTGAAGGTGTAAACCTCTTCCGGATACAGGTCCACTTTGAGGGTGGACATGAACTCACCCGGATCGCGCATTTCGCGCTGCCATTCGACGAGCTGGCGCAGCCAGGCGATGCGCTGATCGTCGGCGCCGGCGCGCGTGCCGCGGCGGCCTTCTTTATACTTCCAGTGAGCGGCGATCCCTTCCTCGGCGACGCGATGCATCTCCTCGGTGCGGATCTGCACTTCGAAGTGGCGGCCATTCGGTCCCATGACCGAGGTGTGCAGGGACTGGTAGAGATTGGGGCGTGGGATGGCGATGAAATCCTTGATGCGGCCGGGGATCGGGTGCCATTCGTTATGGATGACGCCGAGCGCGGCATAGCAGTTCTTCACCGAATCGGTGATGATGCGCACGGCCAGCAGGTCGTAAACCTGGTCGAGCGTAATTTTTTGCCGCTTCAGCTTTTGATAGACGGAGTAGGCTCGCTTGACGCGGGTTTCGACGCGGGCGGGGATGCCTTCGCGCGCCAGATGGAGCTCGACGGTGTGCTTGATTTCGGCGAGCAGCGCCTCATTTTCGGCGCGCGCGGCTTCGAATTCCTTGAGCAGCTCCGCCGAGGCTTCCGGCTCCAGGTATTTGAAGGCCAGATCTTCCAGCTCCCCGCGGATTTTCCCCATTCCCAGCCGATGCGCGATGGGCGCGTAAATATCGAGCGTTTCCTGAGCGATGCGCGTCTGCTTTTCCGGCGGCAGCGAATCGAGCGTGCGCATGTTGTGCAGGCGGTCGGCAAGCTTCACCAGAATGACGCGGATATCCTCGACCATCGCCAGCAGCATTTTCCGGACGCTTTCGGCCTGGCGCTCTTCGCGGCTGGCGAGGTTGAGTTTGCCGAGCTTGGTGACGCCGTCGACGCAGCGCGCGACGTCATCGCCGAAATTCCTGCGAATTTCCTCGATGGTGGCCGAAGTATCTTCCACCACGTCGTGCAGCAGGCCGGTTTCCAGGCAGGTCATGTCCATCTGCATTTCGGCCAACTGACGAGTGACCAGGATTGGATGGATCATGTAGGGCTCGCCCGATACGCGCTTCTGGCCGTCATGGCGGGCGGCGGCGAACTGATAGGCGCGCTCGAGGGGCGTGAGATCCTCCTGAGGGCGGAGCTCGCGGAGGCGCGTTTCCAGCTCCGAGAACAGCCGCGCAACCTGCGGGTCGGGCGGCGGGGAACTGGTGTGTGCCGGGAGCATCTACTTTTAGTTTAAGAAAAACAAATCAGGAGCCAGAGGCCAGAACAGCCTGGCTCCTGACTCCTGACGCTGACTTCCGTGGTTTTCGCTACTTAGCCGTCTCGGCGGTAATGCCGTTGCCGTGAGCCGCAGCCTCCGCCGCTTTCTCCTTCTTGGTGTCGAGGGCCTTCTGGATCCAGCCGTCGGCGATCTTGACCTGCTCTTTGTACTCCTCCGGCGAGTCGAGCAGATCCGCTTTTTCGCGAATCAGAAGGTTCAAATACGACATGGCGTCTTCGTACTTCGGATCGATCTCCAGAGCCTTGTTCAGATTGGCCATGCCTTCGTCGATAATGGGCCCGTACTGCGCCTTCAGCTCTTCTTTAACTTTTTTATCCTTGAGCGGGCCGGGATCCTCCGGCTTCATGTGAGCGTTGGCGCGGGCCAGCATGTCCTGCGGATACCACTTGGCCCAGGCGATAACCCCCAGGCTGTAATAGGCTTCCTTGTTCTTCGGATCCACCTCGATCAGCCGCTTGTACCACTTGGCGGCTTCATCGAGTTTTTCGAGCTTCTTATCGGGAGGCAGCGAAGAGGCTTCGTTGTAGCTGAGCGAGGCGAGCGAGGCGATCGCGGTCGGCTCATTGGGGTTCTTCTCGAGAACCTTATTGAACTCATCGCGGGCCTTGTTGGCCATCTCAGTATTTTCCGGCGACTCGGCGCCGGGAATCCATTGCGACATATACGCCGTCGCCAGGTAGAGGCGGGCGTACGGATTGCTTTCATCCAGGGCGATGGCCTGCTTGAAATGGTCCACCGCTTCGGAGTACTTTGCATTCTTGAACGCCAGCACGCCCTGATTCAACTGATCGCGCGATTTGAGCTTGTCGCATCCGGTCAGAGCGAGAATACAGGCGATCGAGGCGGCGGCTATGGTGATTTTCCCAGTTCGCATCGGCGTTCCTTTATTGTCCCTGTTCAATCTTGGGCGTCATCAGCCCGATCTTGTCGATTCCCGCGCCCTTGGCGATATCGATCGCCTGCGCGACGGGCTCGAACGGCAGTTCGGGGTCGCCCTTGACGAAGACCACGCGCTCGGCGCGGGTCTTGAAGACCTCTTCCAGGCGCGACTGGAGCTTGTCCCAGGTGATGGGATCCTGGTTCAATTTGAGGCTCTTGTCCTTGTCGATCACGATCACCACCGTGCGGTCCTGATCAGGCGGCGGCGGTGGCTGATTGGGCGGCGGCGGCTGCGGCGCCAGCACGTCCAGCCCCATAGGGGTCAGCGGGGTGATGACCATGAAGATGATCAGCAGCACCAGCAGCACGTCGATGAGAGGCGTGACGTTAATGTCACTTTTGGAACCTTTCCCTCCTCCAACAGCGAATGCCATAAAAAAATCTCCTTAAAAAATCGTTCGATGGATACTATTGAGCGGCGGCGGTTCCCGCTGGCTTGGCCGACTGATTTTCCTGCTGACGTTGCTCGGTGAGGAGGCCGATCTGATCTACGCCGGCGGCGCGAAGATTATCGACGACGTCCTCGACCGCCTCGTATTTGGCTCGCGCATCCGCCTTAATGTAGACCGTCTTATCCAGCTTATTGGTTTGCAGGTCGCGCACCTTGCCGGCGAGATCCTCAATATGAATCTGGTTATTGCCGGGGCTGAGGAAGAACTGGCCGTTGCGCGTCACCGCCACCAGGATCGCGTCTTCCTTGTCGGCCGCCTGCATGGCGATGGCGTTGTGCGTGACCACTTTTTCCACCGTCTGGCCTTTGTTCAACATGGGCGTGATGACCATGAAGATGATCAGCAGCACCAGCATCACGTCCACCATCGGCGTGACGTTAATATCGTTTACTACCGACGGCGCTTTCTTCTTCTCCATAACGTGCTCCTTGGTTTCGGCGGCGGCGTCCCGATCTCTTGCGAACGGGGCGCCGCGCGCCTATTTCAACTCGCTCCGGAAAAACCGCTTTACTTGCCCACGCCTTTCGCCGACCGCTTCAGGAAGTAGTCGATCAGCTCCGAGCTGGAGTTGCCCATCTCGACGTCGAAGGCTTCCACGCGATTGGTGAAATAGTTGAACACCATAACAGCCGGGATCGCGACGAACAGTCCGATGGCGGTAGTGACCAGCGCTTCCGAAATACCGCCGGCCACGGCGCCCAGACCGGTCGACTTTTCGGTCGAAATGCCCTGGAACGCGTGAATGATGCCCAGCACGGTGCCGAACAGGCCGACGAACGGGGCGGTCGAGCCGATGGTCGCCAGGCTCGAGATGCCGCGCTTCAGTTCGGCGTGAACGATCGCCTCGGCGCGCTCCAGAGCGCGGCGCGAAGCTTCGATCTCTTCACCCGAGATTTCCGAGCTCATCTGATGGGCGCGAAATTCCTGCAAACCGGCGACGACGACCTTGGCCAGATGGCTCTTCGAATAACGATCGGCGATTTTGATCGCTTCGTCGAGCTTGCCCTCGCGCAGCGCGCCGGCCACGGCCGGGGCGAACTGGCGGGACTGCTTGTGCGCGGCGCTATAAGCGAGCGCGCGGTCGATCATCACGCCGATGGACCACGCCGACATGATGAACAGAACGATGACGACCAGGCGCGCGGCCCAGCCCATGTTGCCCCACATCGTGCGCGGATCGAATCCGACGCCGGATGTCGCCGATTCCTGAAAGAGCATGAACGCCCAAATCTGCAACTGTAAAAGCATAATGTGTCTCCTGCGAGTTGAAATTGAAAAGCGGCCGGCTCAAGCCGGACGCCTCGTCTTACTGACTCAGAGTGAAATTCACCTCAATCTGAGTGATTACTTCCACCGGCTCTCCGTTGAGCAGAGTCGGCTTGTAAAGCCATTGCTTCACCGCGGCCGTCGCGGCCGGAACCAGCAGCGGGTGACCGCTGATTAACTGAAGATTCTGAATGGTGCCATCCTTGCCGATGATCGCGGTAAACCGCACGGTGCCCGAAATGCGCGCCTGCTTGGCGAGCGGCGGATACACCGGCACCACGCGCTTAATCAAGTTCGCGGCCTGCACGTTGCCGCCCACCCGGATACGCTGCGGGGTCGTGGGCTTCACTTCCTTGACGGCCGGAGGCGGAGGAGGAGCGGCGGAAACGTTGCCGATGATGCCGCCGAGGACGCCGCTGCCGGCTCCCGGCACGCCTCCCGGGACGCCACCGATCACCGATCCGGCGTTGGAGGGCGGGGGAAGCTCGTCTTCCTTAATCATCGCCACGTCTTTGGGGATTTCCTTGGGAGCGATCAGGCGGCCGGCGTCGAACTGGCGCGGCGCGACGTGCACCACCTTGGGAGCAACCGGCGGCGGGGGAGGAGGAGGAGGCGGCGGCGGCGGCGGAGCCGTCAGGAACGAGGTGAGGGTCGTCTTCGGCAGCACTTCCGTATAAATCAACGGAATCAAAATGAATACGCCGATCACCAGCACCTGAATAATCGTCGAAATGATCACCGACGCGCTCTTTCGCGTCCGGTTCCCCGTCTGTACGAATGATTGTTCGAACATCTTCCCGCTTCTCCCTTTCGCCTATCCTTTGCTCAAAACATCATCAAAATAAAATTACCGCGCGGCGGGCTTTCTTGCCGCCATTTCCCGGGCCGGAGCGGCCGGAGCGGCGCGCACTCCCGAACCCGCCTTCCTGCGTTCGATCAGGTTCTGCCACAGCAGCAGAATCGGGCTCGCGATAAACACCGAGGAGTACGTGCCGAAAATAATTCCCATGACCAGCGCGAAGGAAAATCCGTTCAACACCTGGCCGCCGAAGATAAACAGGCTGAGCGCGGTCAACAGCGTCAGGCCGCTGGTCAAAACCGTTCGGGAAAGCGTCTGGTTCACGCTGATGTTGATCACGTTTTCCAGTTTTTCCCGCCGCAAAAGCTTCAAATTTTCACGAATCCGGTCGAAAACCACGATCGTGTCGTTCATCGAATAACCGACCAGGGTCAGCAGCGCGGCCACCACGGTCAGCGTGATTTCCTTGTTGAAAATCGAGAACAGACCGATGGTGATGATGGTGTCGTGGAAGCACGCAATCACCGCGGCCGCTCCGTAAATCCATTCAAACCTGAAGGCGATGTAAACGAGCATGCCGCCCAGCGCGTAGAGCGTCGCCAGCACCGCCTGCCGTCTTAATTCGGCGCCGACCTTGGGTCCGACCATTTCCGCCGAAAGAATCGTAAAAGGCCCGAGCGAGCACTCCTTGCGGATCGCGTCGAGAATCTGCGGCGTCACGCCCTGGACCTGCGAAAGCTCATCGAGCGAGTTGAGAATGCCTCCCTTTGAAGCGCGGAACTGCTCGATGCGCCGGCTCAGGTCTTGCAAATCCTGCTCGGAAAGCGCGACGCCCGCAGTCAGCAGCGGCTCGCGCAGCCGGTTGGCGAGCTGTTCGGAGGAGGAATTATTCAAATCGAGCTTTCCTCCGCCCGCTCCGAACGTCGAAAGAAGCGTGTCCTCGATGGTCTGCCGCCGCTGGTTCAGTTCCTTTTCATCGGCGATCTGGGTGCCTACGATGACCTGCTGGGTGCCGGTGATCTGCTGCACCGAGATTTCGCCGCGAATCTTTTCGCTCAACGCCTTGCGAATCTGGTCTACGGGGGGCTCATGGTTGAAACGCAACCAGATGTTGGCGCCGCCCGTAAAATCAATGCCATACCTGGGGCCGTGATGGATGGCCAGGCTGACGATGCCGGCGGCCGTAACCACGAGCGAAAGAATGATGAACGGCCACTTCTTGCCTAGGAAGTCGAAATTGGTGTTTTTAAATAATTCCATGGAGCCTTACGGCCGGCTTAGTCCTACTGACACCGGCCCGTCATCTAAAGTTCCCGTCTGCAACTCGCGCCGGCCAGGCCCTGCGATGCGGTTTCTTAACATATCAGAAAACCAGGGCCGGTTCAAACAGCTTAAATACTAAGAGTCACGGCCTTCTTCTGCATGCCCAGCTCCCAGTCGAAGATCGTCCGGGAGACGAAGACCGCCGTGAACAGATTGGCGATCAAGCCGATCACCAGGGTCACCGCGAAACCCTGCACCGGTCCGGTTCCGAACAGGAACAGGATGGCGCAGGAAACCACTGTGGTCACGTGCGTATCGATGATGGTCAAAAAAGCTTTCTTGAAGCCGGCGTCCACGGCGGCGACCACCGCTTTTCCGGCGCGCAACTCCTCGCGGATGCGCTCGAAAATCAGCACGTTGGAATCGACCGCCATGCCGATGGTCAAAATCACGCCGGCAATGCCGGGCAGCGTGAGCGTGGCGCCGAAATAACTGAGCGCCGCGATCAGAATAATCGCGTTCAGAATCAGCGCCAGGGTGGCGTTAATCCCGCTGCGCTTGTAGTAAATCAGCATCACCGCGATTACGGCCAGCACGCCGGCGACGCCCGCCGCCATTCCTTCCTTAATCGAATCCGAGCCGAGCGAGGGACCGACGGTCCATTCCTGCAAAACTTCGACGCCGGCCGGCAGCGATCCGGCCCGCAGATTCAAGGCGAGGTCGGCCGCTTCCTCGTGGCTTGAAAGCCCCTCGATGACGCCGTTATCGGCGATTTTTCCCTTGATCGAGGGCGCGCTCATGATGAAATTATCGAGCACGATCGCCAGTTGCTTGCCGATGTGGCTGCCGGTGAACTGCTCAAAGCGGCGTGCGGCGTCGCCCTGCGCGACCACGAACGCCGTTTCCCATCCGCCCATCTGCCCCTGCTGCGGGCGCGCGTCGCGCAGATCGCGTCCGGTGATCACCGGGGTGCGCGACACGATATAAAACTCGCTGGGCGCGCCGCCGCGCGGCTGCGTGGGGACGATTTTTTCATCGAGCGGCAAAATTCCACCGGTCGAGGCGCGAGCCTCCTCGCGCGAGGAAAACGACCCCGCCTTGACCTCATCCAGTTCCAGCACGGCCTGCGTCTTCAGCAGTTGCTTGACGTGGGCCGGATCGTCGACGCCGGGAAGCTGGACCATAATTTCGGCTTCATTGGCCGATCCGCCGCGCTTTTGCACACTGGTCTCGGAAAGGCCCAGGGCGTTGATTTTCTTGTCGATGGTCTGGATGCTCTGGGTAAGCGTATCGTCCTTGAGCTTCAGCGCCGCGGTGGGCTGCATGGTCATGCGGTAGTCGGTGGCGTTGACCGGCGTGAGAATCCAGTCGTTCGAAAAATTCTCCTGCACAATCTGCCGGAAAGTACCGGCCTGGGTGGAGGGCACACCCTTAATATCGATCTCGATCTTATCGGCGTCGGCGATCGACTGCGGGTCGTTGCGGCCCATATCGGCGAAAGGCACGCCCGCCTTCTGCAACGCTTCCTTCAGGCGCAGGATCACCTGGTCGGCTTGCGCCTTGAACGCATCCTGAAGCTGCACCTGCAAAGTGAGCTGGCTGCCGCCCTTCAAATCGAGGCCCAGCCGGATATTTTTGTTCCAGTTGTCGATCAGCTCCTGCTTGGAAGTGGGCAACCCGATGATGCCGTACACGCAGATCAGGATCACCCCGACGATCACCAGGGCCCGCACTTTCACGTTGCTTTTCATCTACTTCTTTTCCTCTGTTTTTTCTGGGCTGATCAAGCTGGCCACGGCGCTGCGCGCCACTTGCAGCTTGATATTGTCCGGCTTCACCCGAAGCACCAGCATATCGCCGGTGATGCTGATGATGGTGCCGACGATGCCGCCGGTGGTCAGCACCTCGTTGCCGCTTTGCAGATTCGCCAGCATCCGCGACTGCTGCTTTTTCTGGCGCTGCATGGGCATGAACACCAGAAAGTAGAAGATGGCCACAATGAACAGCAGCGGCAGAAAACTCATGATCGGGTTGGAGGCCGGAGCCGCGGGCGCTGCTTGCTGGAGAAAAATCGCGAACATTCAGGGATTACTTTTATTCTAGCTGGCGTCCCGCTCGGGCAAAGACACAGCTTTCAACAATTCGGGGAATTGTCCAAGAATAATAGCCTGCCTGATCTCCCGCATGATGTCAAGATATCTCCTCAGATTGTGGAGAGTAGCGAGGGTGGAAAACGTCATTTCCCCGGCCAGGAACAAGTGACGTAAATAAGCTCGCGAAAAGTTCCGGCAGGTATAGCAGGAGCAGGACGGATCGAGCGGGCGGGCATCCTCCTTATACTGCGCCTGTTTGATGATCACCCGGCCCTGGCTTGTAAACAGGTATCCGTTACGCGCGTTGCGCGAGGGCAGCACGCAATCCATCATGTCGATGCCGCGAGCAACATATTGCGCGAGCTCGTCCGGCATCCCCACGCCCATCACGTAACGCGGCTTTTCCCTGGGCAGGGCCGACGCGCTGATTTCGGCCATTTCCAGGCTCAGCGCACGCGGCTCGCCGACCGATAATCCGCCGATGGCGTAACCGGGGGCGTCGAGGGCACTCAACCGCTCCGCGCAATCGCGCCGCAGATCGCCGAACGTCGAGCCCTGCACGATGGGGAAACAGGCATCGTCGCCTTTCGTTTTCTTCAGAAAATGGGCATAGCCCGCGCGCGCCCAGCGTATGGTCCGCTCCATGGAGACGCGAGCAGCTTCGTGGCTCGCCGGATATTCCAGGCATTCGTCGAGCACCATCATGACGTCGCTGCCGAGCGCCAACTGCGCGTCGATGGTCGATTCCGGCGTGAACATGTAAGCATCGCCGTTGAGATGCGACCGGAACAGCACGCCGTCCTCGCCGATCTTGCGCAGCCCGTTCAGGCTGAATACCTGAAAGCCGCCGGAATCGGTGAGGATCGCGCGCGGCCAGTTCATGAAGCGATGCAATCCGCCGAGCTTGCGCACGGTCTCATGGCCGGGCCGCAGGAAAAGATGATACGTGTTGGCGAGAATGATTTGCGCGTCCAGGTCTTCTAAAAGCTGGCGCGGAAGAATTCCTTTGACCGTCGCCTGCGTGCCGACGGGCATAAAAACCGGCGTTTGGACATCACCGTGCGCGGTGCGCAGAATGCCGGCGCGCGCGCCGGTGACGGGACAGGCCGCCTGAATTTCGAATCGGAGCAATCTTTAAATTATAGAGGTTCGATAAAGCGCCAACGCGCACTCAGGATCGGGATCGGGCGCTTGCCGGTGCGCTCGCTGTAGACTGGTGGAACGATGAAGCACTCGAAGCTGTTTATCCTCGCCTGCACCTCGATCGCGCTCGCCCAAACTCCGCGTTCCCAGCTTGAAACCGGACTTAACACGATCAAGGCCGCGAGCCTTCGGGCCGATCTTACGTTTCTCGCCTCCGATGCGCTCGAAGGACGCATGTCGCTCCAGCGCGGCTCGGAGGTCGCGATTCAGTGGATCGCCGGCGAGTTCGCCAAATCCGGACTGAAACCAGCCGCCGGCGATTCGTTCCTGCAACCGGTTCCGCTGGTGGAATACAAGATGGATCGCGGCGCCTCGCTGCTGAAAATTCGCGTGCGCGGCAATGAACAGACCTTCCACGCTCCCGACGCGAGCGGGAATTATCCCAACGACGGCGTGTATAAAGGCCGTGTGGTCTTCGCCGGCTTCGGCATCACCGCGCCGGAGCTTCATTACGACGACTACGCCGGCCTCGACGCGCGCGGAAAAGTGGTGCTGGTCTTCAATCACGAGCCGCAGGAGGACGACGAAAACTCGATTTTCAATGGCAAGGGGAACACACGGTACGCCAACGCGCGCGCGAAAATGATGATCGCGCGGAGTCACGGAGCGGTGGCGCTGCTGGTCGCGCCCGATCCGAATCACAAGCCGGGCCACCAGCGCGGCGGGCTCGACGCGGCGCGCAATCCTCTGCGTACGCCGCCGCCCACGCAGGCGATCGACGGCGAGGATTCGATCCCGGTGTTCAACGTCAGCGCCGCGGTCGCCGATCAACTGCTGGCCGCGACCGGAAAGACGCCGGGCGAGCTTCAATCGTCGATCGACAGCACGTTGAAACCCGCCTCGACCGCGCTCGGCGACGAGGAAGCCGAGCTGCGCGTGGTGACGGCGTCGCGCAAGCGCGCGCTTTCCTACAACGTCGCCGGACTGGTGGAGGGCAGCGATCCGGCGCTGCGCGAAGAAACCATCCTGTTTAGCGGCCACTACGATCACGACGGCGTGCGGATGGACGGCGCGATTTATCATGGCGCCGACGACAACGGCTCCGGCACGGTGGGCATTGTGGCGCTGGCCAACGCGTTCGCAAAAAACCCGGTGAAGCCGAAGCGATCGCTGCTGTTTATCGTGTTCGCGGCCGAGGAGCGAGGCCTGTTGGGATCGTATTATTACGCGGCGCATCCGCTGCGCCCGCTCGCCACCACGCGCGCTCAGATCAACTTCGACATGATCGGCCGCGATGAAAAAGACAGCGCGCAGACGCACGGTTTGATCGACATCGCGCCGGATACGTCCAATGAAGTGAATCTCGTCGGCACCAAATACAGCCCGGATTATCGCCGGACCGTCGAAAGCGAGAATGAATTCGTCGGCCTGCATCTCAATTACAAGTGGGACGACGACACCGTTCTGAACGTCCTGTTCCGCAGCGATCAGTATCCGCTGCTGCTGCACGATATCCCGGCGATGTGGTGGTTCACCGGCTTCCATCCCGATTATCACCAGGTCACCGATACGGCCGATAAAATCAACTATGCCAAGATGGAAAAAATTCTGAAGCTGGCGTATCTGACCGGCTTCGATTTCGCCGACACCGCGCATCCGCCGAAGTTTTTCGCCGCGGGGGCCCCGAGGTAGCATGTCGAAACAGGAAGAAGCCGCCCTCATTTTGAAGCTGTACGAACTTCGCCGCGAGGAGGTGATGCGCAAAGCGCGCGACTGGTACTTTCGTGAATTTCATCCGCAATCGCTCGAGGATTTTAACAACGCCATCTTCGGCCCGCACAGCGGCCACTTGCGGATGGTGATCACCTACTGGGAGATGGCGGCGGCGCTGGTTCACCATGGTGCGATCCCGCTCGACCTGTTCCTTGATACCAACGGCGAGCAGTTAAGCGTGTTTGCCAAAATCGAGCCGCTGCTGGCGGAAATCCGGCAATCCTACGGCGCGAATTTCGCTCGCGCCCTGGAAAAACTCGTAGACCTGACACCGGACGGCCGCAAGCAAACCGCGGAGATGCGCGAGCGAATGAAAGCGATCGCCGAGCAGCTTGCGCAGTCCCGAAGCCGTCTTTAGCGCCGCGCGCGGCCTCGCATTTGGCGCCACAGTGCCATAATCGTGCCCATGAGGCGATTTTTCCTGATTGTTGCGGGCTGCGCGCTGGCCCTGGGACAATCCATCGATTTCGAAAAAATCCGCGCGGAAGCGACCGCGCATTCGCAGGTCGAACCGGTGTTCGATATGCTCACGATCACCATCGGGCCGCGGCTCACCGCTTCGCCGGCGCACAAACGGGCGGCGGAGTACGCGCGCGATCGCCTGGCGAGCTACGGATTGAGCAACCCGCGCCTGGAGCCGTTTTCCTTCGGCCGGGGATGGACGATGGAAAAGCTGACGCTGGAAATGATCGAGCCGCGATATCTGCCGCTGATCGGATATCCCGACGCGTGGACGCCCTCGACGGCCGGTGAGATCGTGGGCGAGCCGGTGACGACGGATACCAAGGGCGCCATCCTGCTGGCCGATCCGGTGATGACCAACTTCGTGCGCAAGGACCGGCCGCAGCCGAGCGATCCCGATTACGAGCCAATGTCGGCGGCCTACGCGACCAGCGCCGGAGGACGCCGCGCCGCGCCGCCGCCGCGAAAGATCACCGAAGCCGCCGTGGTTCTCAAGCCGAGCCGCGGCGAGGACGGCACCGTTTTCGTCCAGGGGCGCGACACCGGCCCGGGAGCGATTCCCACGGTGACGCTCAGCGCCGAGCATTACAACATGATTCGCCGCATGGTCGACGGGAAGATCCCGGTGAAGCTCCGCGTGAACGTTCAGACGAAATTTTATGATTCGGAAAACGGCAACGCCTATAATGTGCTGGCGGAACTGCCGGGGTCCGACGCGGCGGTGCGCGAGGAGGTGGTGATGATCGGCGGGCATCTGGATTCGTGGCACACCGGCGTCGGGGCCACCGATAATGCCGACGGCGCGACGACGGTGATGGAGGCGATGCGCATTTTGAAGGCCCTCAACGCGCGGCCGCGGCGGACGATTCGCGTGGCGTTGTGGGCCGGCGAGGAGCAGGGTCTGCTCGGATCGAAGGCGTGGGTCGCGGCGCATTTAAAGGGAGAAGAGCGCGAAAAATTCGACGTTTACTTTAACATTGATAACGGGACGGGTCCGATTTATGGCTGGTATTTGCAGAACATGGAATCCGTGCGGGGACTGTTCGATCAGTGGCTGCGGCCGGTGAAGGAGTTCGGAGCGCGCCGCAACGTGATCGAACCGGTCGGGTCCACCGATCATTTGAGTTTTATCGACGCGGGCGTGCCGGGGTTCAATCCAATTCAGGATTACGTGAATTACGACGTGCGGACGCATCATACCAACATGGATACGGTGGAGCGCGTGAATATCGCCGACATCCGGCAAGCGGCGGCGGCGATGGCGTGGTTCGCCTATAACGCGGCCAATGCGGAGATGAAGATCCCGCGGCCGCCGGCGAAGTAACGGGCCTGCGGGAAGCCGCAACCGGTATCATGTAAGAACGATGCCGACAACAGGCGCCGCGGCCGCGGGAGTTGTTGCCGCGGCGGGCTCGCTGATCTACGCGGTTCGCGGCAGATCGTCTTCGCTGCTTGCGCCTTCGGTTTATTGCGGAGACCGGCGGCGGCCGGCGCTGGCGCTTACCTTCGACGATGGTCCCAGCGAATCGACGCCGGCGCTGCTCGAAATTTTAGCCGGGCAAAACGTCCACGCGACGTTTTTCATGTGCGGGGAAAATGTGCGGCGGTGCCCGGCGATCGCGCGCCAGGTGGTGTCGGCGGGCCATGAGATCGGCAATCACACCGATACGCACGCCAGGCTTTATTTTCGCTCGCCCGGATTTATCGGGGGGGAGATTGGGCGCGCGCAGGAGACCATCGCGCAGGTGACCGGCGTCGCGCCGAAATTGTTCCGGGCGCCCTACGGAGCGCGCTGGTTCGGCTTGCGCGCGGCGCAGCGCCGGCTTGGACTTTTAGGCGTGATGTGGACCGTGATCGGGCGCGATTGGAAGTGGCCGTCGCCGCGAATTTCGCGCCTGCTGCTTGCGGGCGCCTCCAACGGGGCGATTTTCTGCTTGCACGACGGCCGCCACACGCAGCGTTCGCCCGATATCCGGGCCACATTGCAAGCGGTGGAAACGATCCTGCCGGCGCTCAAAAATCGCGGATTTCAGTTCGAGACGGTGAGCCAGATTCTATGTCCGACGAACTAACATGTCAGGCGAGCGGGATTGCCGGGCGCGTGGCGCGGGTGATCGCGAAAACGCAGCACATTCCGGTGGAATCCATCACCATCGACAGCACCTTCGAGCAGTTGAAGATCGATTCGCTCGATGGCATCAATATTCTGTTCGCCATCGAAGGCGAGTTCGATATCGACATTCCGGACGACGCCGCGCGCCAGATCCGGTCGGTTCGGGAGATGGTGGAAGGGATTGAAAAACTGCTCGCGGCGAAAACATGACGCGTCGCGTCGCGGTGACGGGAATCGGGGTCATCTCCGCGCTGGGCCGCTCGCGCGGCGAATTTTGGGACGCGCTGAAAAGTGCGCGCTGCGGGATTGGTCCGATGACGCTGGTTCCGGCCGGGTCGGTGCGATTTGAAAATGGGGCGGAAGTGCCGGATTATCGGGCCGCGAATTACTTTGAGGAAAAAGAGGCGGCGATGCTCGACCGGTTCGCGCAATTCGCGCTGATCGCGGCGCGCGAGGCCGTCGCCGATTCGGGAATCGCCTTTGATGACGCGCTCGGCGAAGCATCGGCGGTCGTTACCGGATCGTGCCTCGGCGGAAAAACCACCGAGGACGAAGGCTTTCGCGGGCTTTATGAACTGAAAAGCACACGATTTCCGCCGCTCTCCATTCCCAAGGCGATGGCCAACGCGGGCGCCAGCCGAATCTCGCTCGAATACGGAATCCGGGGGCCGGTGTATACGATTTCGACGGCGTGCTCCTCGGCCAATCATGCGATTGGGCAGGCGTTCTGGATGGTGCGCGGCGGCGTGGTCGAGGCGGCGATCGCGGGAGGCAGCGAGGCCCCGTTCTCGCTGGGAGTGCTGAAGGCGTGGGAGGCGATGCGCGTGGTTTCGCCCGATACCTGCCGCCCGTTTTCAAAGGACCGGCGCGGATTAATTTTAGGCGAGGGCGCGGCGATGCTGGTGCTCGAATCGTTGGAGCGCGCCCGGGCTCGCGGCGCGCGCGTGTATGGCGAAATCGCCGGATTTGGCATGTCGTCGGATGCGTTTCATTTGACCCAGCCCTTGGCGGCGGGCGCGGCGCGGGCGATGCGCGCCGCTTTGTACGATGCGCGTATCGAAGGACCGGCCATCGGCTACGTGAACGCGCACGGGACCGGAACGCCGGCCAACGATCCGGCGGAGGTGGAGGCGATTCGCGCGGTTTGCGGCGATCGCGTCCTGGTAAGCTCGACCAAATCGATGCACGGCCATGCGCTCGGTGCGGCGGGAGCAATCGAAGCCGCGGCCACGCTGCTGGCCCTCGACAACGAATTGATTCCGCCGACGGCCAATTTCACCGAAGCCGATCCGGCGTGCAATCTGGACGTGGTGCCGAACATCGCTCGAACCGCCGCGGTGGAGTGGGCGTTATCGAATTCGTTCGCCTTTGGCGGATTGAACGCGGCGCTCGTATTCCGGCGTTTATGAGGCCGGCGGGATTAAAATTCCAGTATGAACGACGCGCGCTTCGCGGCCAGAATGTTGCGGAAGTCGCCGGGATTTACGGCGATCGCGGTGGCGCTGCTGGGCGCGGGCATCGGAGCGACGACGGTGATCTACGGAGCTCTCGACGCGGTGATGCTGCGGCCGCTGCCGGTGAAAAATCCGGGCGAGCTGGTGTGGATGGTTCAGAAAACGCCGCAACTGGGCACGCGCAGCAGTTTTCCTTACGCCTTCTACCAGGCTCTGCGCGATCATTCGACGACGCTTTCCTCTGTTTTCGCCGAACAGGATTTTCGCGTCGCGATGAATGAGCCGCGTCCGGCCGAGCAGATTGAAGTGATGCTGGTGACGCCGGAATTTTTCGACGTGCTCGGCGTCCCGGCGATGCTCGGCCGGACGTTGAACGCGGACGACAACAAAGAAAATCCGGGGATGATTCCCGCGGTCCTCAGCTATGGGTTCTGGCGCAGGCGTTTCCATGGCGACGCCTCGGCGATCGGCAAGACCATCACGCTGCGGCAACGCAGGTACGCGATCGCGGGCGTGATGCCGCGCGAGTTCAACGGCATTTCGATCGATGTATCGCCGGACGTGCGGCTGCCGCTGCGCGCGCTGCCGCTGATCGCCGATTGGGACGGGCACGCCGCCACGCTCGCCGAAGCTTCGAATTTTTCAATCGCCGGGAGGCTGAGACCGGCGGTGACGCTGGCGCGCGCGCGGGCCGAATGCTACTCGTTCTGGCGCGCATCGGTGATGGAATCGCTCGGCTCGCAGCCGCAAATCCTTGACGCCGAGCTGCGGCGCGGGATGGAACTGGCGCCGCTGGAGCACGGCACGTCGATTTTGCGCGATAAATTCGGGACGGCGCTCGAATTGCTGATCGCGGCGGTATCGCTGCTGCTGCTGATGGTCTGCGCCAACGTCGCCGGATTAGTGCTGGCACGCGGGGCGGCGCGGCAGGAAGAGATCGCGCTGCGATTGGCGATGGGCGCGACGCAATGGCGGCTGGCGCGCCAGATGTTAACCGAAAGCGCGCTGCTGGCGGGGATGGGCGCGATCGCGGGACTGGCCGCGGCGCTGGTGGCGACGCCGCTGCTGGCGCGAGCCTTGCCGCCGGTCCGCGACTTGTACACATCGCCCGTGGCGATCTCGCTCGATATCGGCGTGAATCGCCGCGTGCTGCTGTTTTCCGCGGCGATCTCGGCGCTGACGGTTTTGCTGTTCGGACTTGGCCCTGCGATCGGAGCAGCCCGCGCCAGCGTCGATTCGGTTCTGCGCGGCGCGCGAGCCTCCGGACGATGGCGCGGGCGAAGCGCGCTCATGATCGTTCAAGTCGCGCTGTGTACCATGCTGCTGGCCGGCGCCGGATTGCTGGCGCGAACCTTCGAACGCCTCCGCGGCGTGAATCCCGGCTTCGACGCGGATCATCTGGTGACGTTCTCGGTGGACCCATCGCTTGCCGGATACACGGCGGAGGGGGCGAAATCGTTTCGCCTGGCGCTGATGGATCGCGTGCGCGAAATTCCCGGCGTCGCCGGCGCGGCCGTCGCCAGCCGTCCGGTGATGCGCGGCAGCGGAATCAAGGCGACCATAGTGCCCGAAGGCCGGCAGCAGAGCCCCGGAGATTTCTTGAACACAAGTTTGAACACGGTCACACCCGAGTATTTCGATCTGATGGGAATGCGCATCCTGCGCGGGCGGGAATTGATCGCAAGCGATGGAGACGCCAGGCGCGTCGTCGTGAATCAAGCCTTCGCGGACAGGTTTTATCCGGAGATCGATCCCATCGGGCGGCGCTTCAAAAATGGCAGGGAGATGTACCAGATCGCCGGCGTGGTGAGCGACGCGAAATACCGATCCCTGCGCGAGCCGATGACGCCGACGTTTTACCGCTTATGGTCGGATGGAGTGGTGGAGCCGATGCAGCTTGAAGTCCGGACGCGCGGGCGGCCGCAATCGATCATTGAGCCGGTGCGCCAGGCATTGGCGGCTCTCGATCCCGCGCTGCCGTTCACCGAAATCGAAGTGATGGCCGATGAGGTCAGCGCCAGCGCGGCAATGGAGAAACTGACCGCGATGCTGGCCTCCTTATTCGCCGCTTTGGCCGCGGTGCTCGCTGCTATTGGAATTTACGGGCTGCTCGCTTATGCGGTGGAGCGGAAGAAGAAGGAGATCGGCATCCGCATGGCGCTCGGCGCGCGACCGTCGGATATCGGCGAGCTGATCGGCCGGCACTCGCTGATGATCGTGTCGGCTGGCGCGGCGCTGGGATTGGTCGCGGCGCTGGCTCTTGCGCCGTTAATGCGCGCGCTGTTGTATGGCGTCGCGCCGTGGGACCCGGTGTCGATGGCCAGCGCGGCATTGTTCGTGATAATCGTAGCGGCCGTGGCGACCGCAATTGCAGCCTGGGATGCGGTGCGCGTAGAGCCGGCCTCAATCCTCCGCTAGCCACGGCCGGGATCCATCCCGCGGTCCGGGCTATCGGACGCCCAATGAGTCGTCGACAACGATGACTGGCTGAGAAAATCGCGACAGGCCACTGGCACACGTGGGACATCACCCCAGCAAGAGCGTGAAGGTGATCGGGAAGTGATCGGATGCGCGGATGCCGCTGTGGATTTTTGGCGAGCTTGCCTGTACCGGACCGCGCAGAAACGCGGAATCGACGGCCGGGCCGCGCACGAACAGAAGATGCGTCGTAGCCTCCGGCTTGGGCCCGAGGACGCTTTTGAAGCCGGCCTCGCGCATTGCGGCGGCGGGTTTTGAATTCGCCGGGTTCAGGTTGAAGTCGCCGCAAACGACCAGCGGCGCGCCTGGCGGGTAACGGCGGGTATCCGCGATCACCTCCTCGATCTGCGCCAGGCGCAGCGCGTCGCTGCCGACGTGAAGAGGCATTCCGTGCCGGCTCTCCAGGTGCAGATTGTAGGTGACGAGGCCGGCGCCTTCGGTCACCAGCGCGTTTCGCCCGCCGGAGCGCACCTGAAAAGGGGGGACCTTCGGCACGAACCAGCGCGGCGACCAGAAACTGGATTGATGGAGGAATCGGAGAACGCGCGGCTTGGAAAGCGGCCAGCGGGCAAGCGTGGCCTGGCCGATATAAGCGGGCGAATCCGGCGAGCCCTGCGCCAGCTCCTGAAATTCGCGCGCCCAAACATAGTTCATTTTCAGGCTCCGGGCGATCTGCTCGGCGACGTTCACGCGGCGGGTGCGTTTGGCGTTGACGTCCACCTCCTGGAGCAGCAGCAGATCCGCGCCGGCGCTGGCCAAAAATTCGAGGATGCCGGGCAGATCCTCGCCGCGATCGATATTCCAATCGACCACGCGGATCGAGCGCGGCGGTCCGAAACGCAGGCGGGCCGGAGCAAAATCGCCGGTGAGAATTTCCGGTAAAGGTCCGCTCAAATTTTAGCTTCGCACGCCGGGGGCGGATTTGTGGAAGAAAAATCGTTGCGGCAATGCGACAATCGAATCGAATGTCCGCCGAGCGCCTCGCCCGCCAGGTAGCTCTCCTCAGCATCCTGATCAGCGCGGCGCTGGCCGCGATCAAGATCGCCGCCGGGATCGCCGCGCGATCGGTCGCGCTGGTTTCCGACGGCCTCGAATCGGCGGCCGATTTTTTTACCTCGGGAATGGTTCTTATCGGCTTGTGGATCGCCGCCAAGCCGGCCGATAAGGAGCATCCTTACGGGCATGGCCGCTTTGAAATTCTGGTGGGGCTGGCGATCGGCGTAGTGCTGGTCGCCTCGGGAACGGCGATCAGCCTGAACGCGTGGCAGACTCGCGCCTTGCACGATACGCCGGCGGCCTTCGCGCTGTGGCCGCTGGCCGGATCGGTCACCGTGAAAGCGATTCTGTTCGCGGCCAAATTGCGTATGAGCCGCGCCAGCGGCAGCTCCGGGCTGAAGGCCGATGCCTCGCACGACGCGGTGGATATGCTTTCCGGAGTCGTGGGATTCATCGCGGTGGTGCTGTCCGTGTTCGGAGGCCGGGATTTTTCCGCCGCCGATCATTACGGCGGGGTCGTTATCGGGCTGATCGTGATTTTCCTCGGCTTCCGCGTCGTGCGCGAAACCATTCTGCACCTGATGGATACCATGCCGGACGAGGCGCAGATGGCGGAGATTCGCGCGGTGGCGATGCAGGTCCCGGGCGCCTGCGGCATCGAAAAATGCTTCGCGCGGAAAACCGGATTGCGTTATCACGTCGATCTTCATCTGGAAGTCGACCCGGATCTGACCGTCCGCGAATCGCACGAAATCGCGCGGCACGTCAAGAATCGCATCAAGTCGAGCGTGCGCTGGGTGGAGGATGTCCTGGTGCATGTGGAGCCTTATAGCGGCGGGTAAATTGGCTTCCGGCGCTGGGCGCGAAGCAGTGGATGGCGCAAGATAAGTCCCGCCCTGCGCCGGGACGGCAGTAGTATGAAGGAATGGCTCATCCGCATGTCACCTCCACCGACATCTCCGACCTGACCCGGCGCACCAACTACGGCACCTGGCGATACCAGAAAAGCTGGAAACCGCTGCACATCGTCGACGCCGAGGGCTGCTATATCATCGCCGCCGATGGAAAGCGTTATCTCGATTTTTCCGCGCAGTTGATGTGCGTCAACCTCGGTCACAAAAATCAGGCGGTCATCGACGCCATCGCCGAACAGGCGCGGCAGCTTTGCTACGTGTCCCCCGCCCACACCACCACCGCGCGAGCCGAGCTGAGCCGTCTTCTTCTCGAAGTCCTGCCCGAAGGCTTGACCAAATTTTTCCTGACCCCCTCCGGCACCGAAGGCAACGAAGCCGCGCTCAAAATCGCGCGCCTGTACACCGGACGCAGCAAAATTCTTTCGCGCTACCGCTCCTATCACGGCGCCACCATGGCCTCCATTTCCGTCACCGGCGAAGGCCGCCGCTGGGCCTCGGAGCCCTCGGCCAAAGGCCAGAACGTCGTTTTCGGACCCGAAGTTAACTGCTACGCCTGCCCCCTTCATCACACTTATCCCGGCTGCAACGTCGCCTGCGCCGATTACATGGAGCACATCATCGCCAACGAGAACGATGTCGCGGCGGTGATCGTAGAGCCAGTCGTCGGCACCAACGGCGTTCTCGTTCCTCCGCCGGAATATCTGCCGAAGCTGCGGCGCATCTGCGACGATCATGGCGTGCTGCTGATCGCCGACGAGGTCATGTCCGGCTGGGGACGCACCGGCGAATGGTTCGCCGTGAATCACTGGAACGTGAAGCCGGATATTCTGGTCACCGCCAAAGGAATCACGTCAGCCTACGTTCCGCTGGGCCTGTGCGCGACCACGCAAAAAATCGCCGATTATTTCGAGGATCACTTCTTCGCGCACGGCCACACCTACGAAGCGCATCCGCTGGCGATGCTGCCGGCGATCGCGACGATTCATGAAATGCGCCGCCTGGATCTGGTGAATCGCGCGCGCGAGGTCGGCAAGTATTTGGGCGAACGGCTGACCGCGCTGAAGGACAGGCATCCCAGCGTCGGCGACGTGCGCGGCCTGGGCATGTTCTGGGCCGTCGAGATCGTGAAGAACCGCCAGACGCGGCAGCCGTTCAACACCATGAAGGAAAAGATGGCGGGCCAGCCGACGATGGTGGATAAGATCGCGGCGGAGATGATGAACCACGGCGTCGCCGTCTCGGCCTGGATCAGCCATTTCGTGATCGCGCCGCCGCTGACCATTGAAAAGCACGAAATCGATCAGGGCGTAGCGGCGATGGACGCGGCGCTCAGGCTCGCCGACGAGCAGGCCGCCTAGTATCCCGTTCGCGAGGCCGCGCGGGAAGGGCGCCTGATGGAAGAAACCCCACATGGCCAAAGCGGAGCCTGCCGAAATCCTAACCGTCAACGGGCGCGAGGTCCGGATCTCCCATCCCGATAAGCTTTATTTTGCGCGCGACGTAAAACTCACCAAAATCGAGCTGGTTCGCTACTACCTGGCCATCGCGCCGGGCGCGCTGAACGGGATTCAGGATCGCCCGCTGGTCCTCAAGCGATTCGTCCACGGCGCGGAAGGCGAGGCGTTTTATCAGAAGCGCGCGCCCGATCATCCCGAATGGATGCGCACCGTCACGCTGTCGTTTCCCTCCGGCCGGTCGGCGCAAGAAATCGTGGTCGATGACGAAGCGGGGCTGGCCTGGGTGGTCAATCTGGGCTGCGTCGAATTGCATCCGCATCCGGTGCGCTCCGCCGATCTCGATCATCCCGACGAGCTGCGCGTCGATCTCGATCCCGGCCCGGGCGTCGCCTGGGCGAACGTGCGCCGCGTCGCGCTCGAAGTGAAGGCGTTGCTGGAGGAGATGCATCTGCGCGGCTGGCCGAAAACAAGCGGCTCGCGCGGCATGCATATTTACGCGCGCCTTCATCCGCGCTGGACCTTCACCGAAGTGCGCCGCGCCGCGCTCGCTCTGTCGCGCGCCATCGAGCGCCGCGCGCCCAGGCTGGCCACGTCGAGCTGGTGGAAAGAAGAACGGCACGGCGTGTTTCTCGATTACAACCAGAACGCCAAGGACCGCACCACGTGTTCGGCGTACTCGGTCCGGCCCACGCCGGACGCGCGTGTTTCCGCTCCGCTCGATTGGAGCGAGGTGGCCGATTGCGATCCAGCCGACTTCACCGTTCAGACGATGCCCCGCCGCTTCGCCGAAATCGGCGACCGCCACGCGGGCATGGATCGCTCGCCGGGGTCGCTGGAAAAATTATTGGAGCTGGCCGACCGCGATGAAGCGGCCGGCTTGGCCGACGCGCCGTGGCCGCCGCATTTTCGCAAGATGCAAGGCGAGGCGCCGCGGGTCCGGCCCTCGCGCGCCCGCAAGAAAATGCCGCTGATCGTGGTGGCGAATTCACCGGATAAAAACGCCGCGCTCGCCGGTTTGGAGCGCTGGAAAAAGAAACACGCCGCCGCCGCCAGTCACCTGGCCGAAGACGATGTGCTGGTCGATTCGATGCGCGGAAGATATTCGACCTGGACGCGGATTCGCGTAAACCTGCGCCACGTCCCCGAATCGATCCGCCCCAACCAGGAACCCCCCGACCCCGACGACGTTCCCACGCCGCGGAAGTGATCCCGCGGGCTTCAGACTGCGGTACGTGCGAAGCTGCGTCTCTGAATACGCCTTCAGGTTTCGCTTTTGTGTACGGCGTCCAGCACGCCGTTGATAAAGGATACGGATTCGTCGCCGGAAAACTGCCGCGCCAGCTCCAGAGCTTCATCGATCACCACCGGTGCGGGAGTCTTCAGCTCGCTCATTTCATAAACCGCGAGCCGCAGAATGTTACGGTCCACCGCGGGCATTCGCTCCAGCCGCCAGTTTTCCGATTTTTCGGCGATGCGCTGGTCGATCGAGGGCGCGTTTTCGCTGGCCCCGCGCACCAGCGTTTCCATGAACTCGTCGGGCGCGGCGCGCGGCGCGTCCTCTTCGGAGGAAAGCGTCTCGTAAAACGCGGAAATTGCATCCTCGATTCTCTGCCGCCGCTGGTCCCATAAAAACAGGACCTGAAGGGCGCGCTGCCGGGAACGATGGCGGGCAGGCATCGATCAGCTCCGCGCGGTTTGCGCGACCGAGGCGCTGAAGCGAACCATCTCGATGGCGGTCATGGCGGCGTCCGCGCCTTTCATCACGCGCGCCTCGGCCTGTTCGAGATTCTCCGTTGTGAGCACTCCGAAGGAGACCGGCACGCCGGTTTCGAGCATCACCTGCTGCAATCCGCGCGCGGCTTCGGCCGCGACGTAATCGAAATGCGGCGTTTCGCCGCGAATGACCGCACCCAGGGCCACGATCCCGTGATAGGCGTGGGTGCGCGCCAGAAGCTTCGCCGCCAGGGGAAGCTCGAATGCGCCGGGGACGTAGAAAATGGCCGCGCGCTCGGCGCCGGCCTTTTCCAGGGCCTCCCGCGCCGACGCCAGCAGCTTATCGGTGACGCGGTGGTTGAAACGCGACACCACGATGGCGAAGCGCAAGCCTCGTCCGTCGTGCGCCCATTCGATCGGCTGATTCGACATCGTGGGATAATGGGGATTCCAGCACAAGTTTACCGCATGCTCCCCGAGTACATCCGGAATTTCAGCATTATTGCACACATCGATCACGGCAAATCGACGCTGGCCGATCGCCTGCTGGAAACCACGGGAGCCTTATCGCAGCGGGAAATGATGAACCAGGTTCTGGACTCGATGGAATTGGAGCGCGAGCGCGGCATCACGATCAAAGCTCACGCCGTGCGCCTGAACTATCGCGCCTCCGACGGGAATTTGTACCAGCTCAATCTGATCGACACGCCGGGCCATGTCGATTTCACCTACGAAGTTTCCCGCAGCCTGCAAGCTTGCGAAGGCGCGCTGCTGGTGGTGGACGCCTCGCAGGGAGTGGAGGCGCAGACGCTTGCCAACACCTATCTGGCGCTGCATCACAACCTGGAAATCATTCCGGTGATCAATAAAATCGATCTGCCTTCCGCCGAGCCGGACCGCATTCGCGAGCAGATCGAGCACGTCATCGGCCTGGATGCCAGCGGCGCGATCCTGGCCAGCGCGAAAAACGGCGTGGGCATTCAGGAAGTGCTCGAAGCGGTGGTGCACCTGGTGCCGCCGCCGAAGGGCTCGCCGGATGATCCGCTGCGCGCGCTGATTTTCGATTCCTGGTTCGATCCCTACCGCGGGGTGATTATTCTGGCGCGCGTGTTTTCCGGGCGCCTGAAGGTCGGCCAGAAGATCCGCTTGTGGGCGACCAATACGGTGCATGAAGTGGAGGGGCTCGGCTATCAATCGCCCAAGCCCGTGCCCTGCGATGAGCTTTCGGCCGGCGAAGTGGGATTTTTGTTCGCCAACATCAAAACCGTTTCCGACGCGCAGATCGGCGATACGATTACCGATTACGCCAATCCCGCCGCCGAGCCGCTGCCGGGATTCGAGCCCATGAAGCCGATGGTCTTCGCCGGCTTGTATCCGGTGGAATCGCACGAGCACGGCCTGCTGCGCGACGCGCTGGAAAAATTGCGATTGAACGATTCCGCGTTCAGCTTCGAGCCGGAAAACTCCGCCGCGCTGGGCTTCGGATTCCGCTGCGGCTTTCTGGGATTGCTGCATCTGGAGATCGTGCAGGAGCGGCTGGAGCGCGAATTTCAAATCGACCTGATCACCACCGCGCCGGGGGTTCGCTACAAGGTCACGACCCTCGACGGCCGCGTGTTGGAGGTGGATAATCCGACGAAGTTTCCCAATCCCGCCGAAATCAAGCAGATCGAGGAGCCGATCATCGATGCAACGGTGATCACGCGCGAGGAGTTCATCGGCGAAATTTTAAAACTGCTCGAGGAAAAGCGCGGGACGCAGAAGAAATTCGAGTACATCGGCACCGGGCGCGTGCTGCTGGTTTATGAATTGCCGCTGAACGAAATCGTGCTCGATTTCTACGACCGCCTCAAATCGGCTTCGCGCGGATATGCGTCGCTCGATTATCACTTCGCCGGGCATCGCGTCTCGCCGATGGTGAAGCTGGACGTGCTGGTGGCGGGCGAGCCCATCGACGCGCTGTCGATGATCGTCCATCGCGATGTCGCCTACGAACGCGGCAAGCAGCTCATTGAGCGGCTGCGCAAGCTGATCCCGCGGCAGATGTTTGAAGTCGCGCTACAGGCCGCCATCGGCAATAAAGTGATCGCGCGGGAAAATATCCCGGCGATGCGGAAAAACGTGCTGGCTAAGTGCTACGGCGGCGACATCACGCGCAAGCGAAAGCTGCTTGAAAAGCAAAAAGAGGGCAAGCGCCGGATGAAACGCGTGGGCCGGGTGGAGATTCCGCAGGAGGCGTTCCTCGCGGTTCTGAAGGTCGGCGGCGAGAATGAATAGCCGGTTGGTGGGACGCAAACGCTAAAATAGACCATGCCGATCGACTGGTTCCCGTTGTGGCTCAGCCTGCGCGTCGCGCTGGCGGCGACGGCGCTGGGAATCGCGGTGGGCCTTGCGATCGCCTACCTGCTCGCCAATCGCGATTTTCGCGGAAAGGAAGTCCTCGACGCCGCGGTCACGCTGCCGCTGGTTTTGCCGCCGACGGTGCTCGGATATTATCTGCTGGTGGTGATCGGCCGCGAAAGCCCCATCGGACAAATTTGGGAAAAAATGTTCGG
>JAJPHS010000163.1 GCA_021325175.1 Terriglobia bacterium | reverse complement strand
CTGCGTTCGGAGACGTGCAACTGCGGATGCAATTACAAGGTTGCCGAATGCCGGACGGTGGATCCGCAGTGCGCCTTCAGCCGCCGCTTTGGCGATCTGATCGTCAAAATGGCCGCGGCGGGCAAAACGGGCAAGGACATTCACGAGGCGATCGTGAAAATGGCGTCCGAGCCTCCGCCGCTGCTGAGCGATCCGGTGAAGATTTCGATTGACGGCGATCCGATCCGCGGTCCGGTGAACGCGAAGATCACCATCGTGGAGTTTTCCGACTTTCAGTGCCCGTACTGCGCCCTGGCGGTCAGCCAGGTAAAGCAGGTGCTGGCGAAATATCCGAAAGACGTGCGATTCGTGTTCAAGCAATTTCCGCTGGACAATCATTCGCAGGCGGAGCTGGCGGCGGAGGCGTCGCTGGCCGCGCAGGCGCAGGGAAAGTTCTGGGAGCTGCATGACAAGATGTACGAGAACTTCCGCTCGATTTCGCGGGCGCACATCGAGGCCTGGGCGCGGGAGCTGGGGCTGGACATGCAGCGCTTCGATAACGAGTTGAACAGCCACGCGTACGCCAAGCGGGTGGCGGCGGAGGAGCGTCAGGGCGAAGCGGCGGACGTGGAAGGCACGCCGACGTTCTTCATTGACGGCGCGCGATTGAACGCGGGATTCGATGTCGCCACGGTCTCGCCCATTCTCGATAAGAAGCTAAAGGGAAGCGCAAAGTAGGCGCGGCTGCGCTTATTTGCCGTTGCCCAGGTCCGAATCGCCGAGAACGCCGACGGCTTTCATCAATTCGAGCGCGTTGCTGCGCGTGACCACTCCTTCGCGTAGTTTGTAGTCGAAGCGAACCTCGCCGCCTTCCAGGTAATCCTCGAAATGGACGTTGCGGGCGCGGCCGCCAAGCGTATCGGCGATGGCGGCCAGCGCCAGATCGTGCGTGGTCACCAGGCCGATGGCGCCGCGCTCGACCAGGCCGCGCACCAGCGCTTCGGCGCCGATGCGGCGGTCGTGGGAATTGGTTCCGCTCAGCAGCTCGTCGAGAAGGAACAGAGTGGGCTTTCCGGTGCGCGCCAGATCGACGATATCGCGCAGGCGCGAAATTTCGGCGTAAAAACGGGAGCGGTTGTCGATCACCGAATCGCTGGCGCGCATGGAAGCGCCGATGTAGACGCGGGAGATTCGCAGGCGTCCGGCGGTGACCGGCGCACCGGACCAGGCGAGCACGGCGTTCAATCCGATGGCGCGAAGCAGCGTGCTTTTTCCGCTCATGTTGGAGCCGGAGACGATCCACAGGCGGGTGTCGCCGCCGATGGCGACGTCATTGGGCACGGCGCGGTCCGGGGGAATCAGCGGATGGACCAGCGCGCCGGCTTCGAATTGCGGACCATCGCCGATCAATTCCGGAAAGGCGGCGAGCGGGCGCTCATAGGCGAACGCGGCGAGCGAACACAGCGCTTCGAGCTCGCCGATAGCCGCAATCCAGCGGCCGATGCGGGGGCCGTGGCGGCGGCGCCAGGCTTCGATGGCCATCGTGTATTGCGAGATCCAGAGAAGAGGCGCGGCGATGGGCCGGAAAAACATGTTGCCGGCGGTTTCCAGTTGCTCCACCAGGCGCTTCAGCGCGCGGATTTCGCGCGAGGCGGGTCGCTTTCCCGACTGAAATTCGCGCTTGAGCTCGATCAGGCGGGGCGCGGTGAAGGTCTCCCGCTCCAGGCGTTCGAGGAGCAACGCGAGCAGTTGCAGCTCGCGCGAGGGCGCCGATGAGGACGCGAGCACCCGGCGCTCCGGCTCACGCACGGCGATGTTGAATCCCATTTCCAAAAGCACGATGACGAGGAACGGCAGCAGGCTGACCAGGTGAGCGAGAAACAGGCCGAAGGTCACCAGCGCGGCCGATGCGAGCAGCAGGGCGATGGCTCGCGCGCCGGTGAAAAAGACAATCGGCGGAGCTTCGCCCCAGGACGCGAGCGCGCCCGCGTCGGCGGCGGCGCGAATATCTTCGCCCATCAAGGCGAGCTCCTCGCGCAGATCGATGCGAGGGCGCAGCTCGGCGACGGCGTTTTGCCGGGCGATCACATTTTCGCGCTCGCCGGGGGCGAGCAGCCAGTCGGCAAGGGTTCTATCGCCGGCCGCGGTACGCGCGGTGGAAAGCAGCTCGAAGAGCGAGCCGCGGCCGAACAGGTCGAGGTCATCGGCGTAGACGTGCTGGGGATCGCGGAAGCGCTCGCCCGCGTTGCCGCGGCCGATCCATTGATTGGTGAGGCGGGCGAGAGCGCGTTCGAAATAGGCGATGCCGCGCGTGGCGGCGGCGCGGGCGCGATCGATGCGTTCGTGAATGACGACGAATATCAGGAACGCGCCGCCCGGCGCGAGCAGCCACCAGGCGGAGATCCATCCAGCGCCGAAGGAGCAGGCGGCGATGGCGACGGCGGCCAGCGCGGTAAGAAGCCGGGCATTGCCCAGCCGGCGGAATCGCGACTCGGCGCGGAGATGCGCCTGGCGCCAGAAATTCAGGCGCTGGGTATAGGCTTCAGAAGGAGACACGAAGTTCGATTTTAGCTATTCTGAAGGTTGCTTCCGCGTCTTCGCAGCAATCTTGATTTTTTTCCCTCGCCGATTGCGGAGAAACCGGGGTTAATGATTCGGGATCCGTTTCATTACTCCAGTGCGGTGCTGATCATTCCCCCGGCGCTGGTCCCCTGCCTGGAATTTTTCGACGGCAAGCGCAGCGAGCTGGATCTTCGCGAATTTCTGGTGCGGCTGACGGGCGATCTGGAAATCGGCGAGCTGCAAAAACACCTCACCGAATCGCTGAGCGGCGCGGGATTTCTGGAAGACGAAAACTTCGCGGCGCGGCGGCAAAACGCGCATCGGGTTTTCGAGGAGGCGCCGGTGCGGGAGGCGGCTCACGCCGGCAGCGGATATCCGGACGAAGCCGATGCCTTGGGCGAGGCGATTCGCGGCTACATGAACGGCGAGGCTCCCGCGGCGAACGGGCGGGTGATCGCGATCGCCGCGCCGCACGTCAGTCCTTTCGGCGGAGTGGAGGCGTATCGGGCGGCGTATTCGGCGCTGTCCGCGGAGGATGCCGGGCGGACGTTTCTGATCTTGGGGACTTCGCACTATGGCGCTCCGGACCGGATCGGGCTGACGCGAAAACCTTTTCGCACGCCGTTCGGCGAGACGCAGCCGGAGGCGGCCATCGTGGACCGGCTGGCGCGCGAGCTGGGCGACAGCGCGGTAATGGAAGATTACTGCCATGCGGTGGAGCATTCCATCGAATTTCAGGTAATCTTTCTCCAGCACCTGTTTGGGCCGTCGATTCGCGTGGCGCCGGTTTTGTGCGGCGCCTTCAGCAGCGTGTATCGCGGCGGATTTCCGGAGGACGCCGATGCCGTGAATCGCATTTTTGGCGCGCTAGGCGAGCTCGCCGCGCGCGAAGGCGACCGGTTGCTGTGGGTTCTGGGAGTCGATATGGCGCATATCGGCCGGCGCTACGGCGACGCCGTGGACGCGCGCGCCGGGCGCGGCGAGATGGAGCGCGTCGAGCAGCGCGATCGCGATCGCATCGCGCAAATCGCGGCGGGCGATGCTCGCGGGTTCTGGGAGCGGGTGCGCGAAAATCAGGACGACTTGAAGTGGTGCGGATCGGCGCCGATCTACACGTTTTTGAAAGCGGCGCCAGGCGTCCGCGGGACGCTGCGCCGCTATCAGCAGTGGAATATCGACGAGCACAGCGTGGTCAGCTTTGCGGGAATGAGTTTTTCCAATTCCAAATGAGCAGGATATTGTTTGCCGTTGCGCTGCTGGCCGCCTTCGCCGGGACGCGCGCTCTGGCGCACCACGCCTTTGCCGCCGAATATGATGAGTCGAAGCTGGTGACGGTCGAGGGCGTGGTCGCGAAGTTCGAATGGACGAATCCGCACGCGTGGTTGTACGTGGACGCGAAGGACGAGCAGGGGTCCGCCGCGCGGTGGAGCTTTGAAATGGGCAGCCCGAATGGTCTGCGGCGCCGGGGTTGGAGAAAAGAGGCGCTGAAGGCGGGGGATCGGATTACGATTGACGGCTATCGCGCCAAGGATGGCCGGAGCGTGGCCAACGCGCGCATCGTGACCTTCTCCGATGGCCACACGCTCTTCGGCGGTTTCCAGAGCACGCCACGCGCGCCGGGAAAATGACTCGGCTCCGCTGATTACGGTGTTGCGTGTGGTGGGCTCGACAGAACTCGGTAAGCGTCTCGTAAACCGCTCTTTCTGACGCACCGGTCGGCGGTGCATTGTGGTGTCATGAGCGATACTGTCGTTGAGGCGAAGCCTCTCAACCCGAAAGCAGACG